>NZ_JBJDRM010000003.1:0-268379 GCF_044987515.1 Sphingobium sp. ZW T5_29 | reverse complement strand
CGGAGCCGCCGCCCACATGTCCCTTCATCATACTAACAATGTCAAAGAACCGACAACTTAAGAGGGACAGCCATTCTTCCTCGAAACTTGGTCCGAGGGAGGGGCGTCCCGTTTATGTTGGCGACCGTCTGTTTCGCTGCTCAGTGGCGGCGTCCCGTCCGGTGAGAGGCCATCTAGGGTAGGCTTCCTGAACCGTCAAACACTTTTTGCACTTTTGTTTCAGAATTTTTTGGGGGTTAGGCGATACAGGCTAAGCGACCGCCACACGGGGCATAGGAAGAAGAACCGAATGAATTTGCAGGATGCTGACGCGAACGACGCTGGTTTCGGCGCGCGCATAAAGAGCGCCCTGCTATGGCGTTCGGGGAGCCAGATCGTATCGCAAATGATCAGCTGGGTGGTGACGCTGGTGGTCATTCGCCTGCTCGATCCGGCCGATTATGGCCTGTTCGCCATGACCCAGGTGATCCTGAACTTCGCCACCTTCCTTAATGGCTATGGGCTGGTGAGCGCGCTCGTTCAGTCAGACACGCTCGATTCGCACCGGTTGCGGCAGGCATTCGGGATGATGTTGCTGCTGAACGGCGGGCTGGCCGTGGCCCAGTTGCTGATCGCTCCCGTCGCGGCGGACTATTATGATCAGCCGCTGGTCGCCGATTTGCTGCGGGTGCAGGCGCTGCTCTACCTTACCACCCCATTCATCTCGATCCCCGAAGCATTGATGGGCCGGGCGCTGGATTTCCGGCGGCCAGCGGTCGTCAACCTGATCGCGGCCGCGGCTTCGGCCGCCGTCGCCCTGACCGGAGCCTTGCTGGGATGGGGCGTGTGGACATTGGTGTTCGCGCCGATGGCGGGGTTCTGGGTCAAGGCCGTGGGCTATGTGCTGGCGACCGGCTTCCGACCGATTCCCAGTTTCGACTTTCGTGGCACGGGCGCGATGGTCACCTATGGGGCATCGCTGCTGGGCGGACAGCTATTCTGGATCGTGCAGAGCCAGGCGGACATATTCATCGGCGGGCGGATGCTCGATCCCCATGAGCTTGGCCTCTATGCCGAGGCATTGTTCCTGACCCAGATATTCGTGTCGAAATTCATCCCCCCACTGAATGATGTCGCCTTTCCCGCCTATGCGCGAATGCAGAAGGACCCTGGCCGAATCGCATGGTCCTTTTGCAAGGCGGTGCGGCTGCTGCTGCTGATTTCCTGCCCCGTCTATCTGGGCATGGCAGTGACGGCAGTGCCCTTGGTCGAGACGCTGTTCGGTGAAAAATGGCTGCCAATGGCGCCCTTTGTCGCGATTCTTGCTCTCGCGATGCCGTTCATGACCCTGCAGGTGATGTTCGCGCCAGTGAGCAATGCGCTGGGCCGTCCGGGTTTAACCGCCCGAATCGCGGCAGTGGGCGCGGTGCTGATGCCAGCGGCGTTTCTGATCGGCATCCAGTTCGGTGCGATCGGCCTTGCCTGGGCATGGCTGTGCAGCTTTCCCCTGCTGACTGCTGTCACCGCAAAGCTGGCGGGCGGGCCAATGGGGCTGAGATTGAGCGATCTGGTGCGAGCGGCCGCGCCGGGCCTGGGCTGTTCGATATTGATGGCGGGCGCCGTGATGGCGGTCGATTCGATGCTTCCGCCCCTCCCCTCCATCGCGCGTCTTGGCCTGTTGGTCCCGACGGGCGCGGTTGCCTTCCTGGCCGCACTGACGCTGTGCGCGCGCGGCACATTGATGGAATTGGTTGCGCTGGTGATCAGGCGAACGCCACCGGCCACCGCCGCGGCGTGAAAGGTCAGGCGGACTGGATGTAATTGCGAAGCGCGTCGGCGTCCGCTTCAATGCTGTCGATACGGAATTTGACGAGATCGCCGATCGAAACCAGCCCGATCAGCTGGCCATCGACCACCACGGGCAGGTGCCGAACCCGCCTCTTGGTCATCAGCGACAGACAGTGGATGACGGGCGTCTTTTCATCCGTGGTGATTGCCGGGGCGGTCATGATGTCGCCCACCCGACGGTCCAGCGCCGCCGCACCGTCACGTGCGACATGGTGGAGCAGGTCGCGTTCCGAAAAAATGCCCAAGACCTTGCCATCATCCACCACCGGCACGCAGCCGATCCGCTTTTCCGAAAGCAGCCGCACCGCCGAAAGCACGCTTTCCTGGGAACCGACCTGAATGACTTCGCGTCCCTTGCCCTGCAAAATCGCGCTGATCGTCATGGCCCCATCTCCTCGTCTTACGGACATCATGCCCCCGTGACTTGATGATCCCACTTTCAGTCCCCAAAGAAAAGGGATGAGAGAAAAGAAGGCCCTCGACGACCCGCGAATCGCGACGGCGGCATGGACGCGCTTTCGCAGGATCATGCGATGGATGGCGCTGGGCGGTGCGGTCTGCGTCGGGCTGGCCTTGGCCGTATTGCGGATGTGGCACGGGCCGATGCCGCTGCACATGATTCTGGCGACGATCCTGGGCGTATGGTTGACTTTCATGCTGGGCACCGGACTGATGGCGCTGACATTCCTGTCCAGCGGGACCGGCCATGACCAACAGGTCATCGACCCGATGAAAGACGAGGTATCCATTGATGACTGAAGACAAGGGCGAGGTAGTGCTGCGGGTCGTGCCGCACCTTAGCCAGATCAACACGAACGGCCATATTTTTGGCGGATGGATATTGGGCCAGATGGATATCGCCGGTGGCATTGTCGCGGGCAGGATCGCCGATGGCGCAGTGGCGACCGTCGCCATCGAAAGCATGAAATTCATATCGCCCATGTTGGTGGGGGACATTGTATCCGTTTACGCGCGGGAGGAGCGGCGTGGGCGCACCTCCGTCGGTGTACGGGTCGATGTCATCGCGACCAGGGGCAGCGAACAGCAACAGATTGACCTTACCAGCGGTCTGTTCACCTTTGTCGCGCTGGATGAAAATCACCGGCCCCGTCCGCTGCCGTCGAGATGACCCTGGCATCGATCATCTGAACGATTGCCTGTCACGAGTACGGGAACGGCAGGACCCATGAAAAAAGGGACGGCGCATTGCGTGCCGTCCCTTTTTTCTTTCCGCCTGCGCAGACCGAAGCGTTATTCAGCCGCTTCCGCCGCAGGGCGTGCCCGGCGGGTCCGCTTGCGCGGTGCTTCCTCGGCAGCTTCAGCATCATTGTCGGCGCGAGCGATCGACGGCGGCAACACAGCGACGTCGAGTCCTTCCTCAGCGCCGGATTGCGTCGCGTCCACCTTGCGCGGACGACCGCGCCGGGGACGAGGCGCTTCGGCTTCGACCTGGGGTGCCGGTGCGTTTTCGATTCCAGGGGCTTCTGGCGCTACGGCCTCCTGCCCAGCCCGATCATCTGCGTTGGCGTAGACTGGCCGCTCGCGACGACCACGATCCCGGCGGTTCTGGTGATCGCGATCGTCCCGTTGATCCCGCTGCTGATCGCGCGGCTGTTCACGGCGGCGTTCACCTTCGAACGAACGTTCGCCCTGAGGCTGTTCGGAACGGCCTTCCTCGCCCGCATATTCCGACGTGTCGAAATCATCACCGTCATAATCGAGATTTTCATCGGGACGGCGGAAACGCTGCTGCGGCTGCTGTTCTTCCTGTCGGGCGCGATTGTCGGCCAAAACGCGGAAATAGTGGTCCGCGAACTGCAGATAATATTCCGCGTTCACCCGATCACCGACCATTTGAGCGTCGCGCGCCATATTCTTGTATTTTTCAAGAAGCTGGGTCGCGTTACCGCGGGCGCGGTTGTCGATACGATTGCCGCTGTCGCCACCACCCCGGTTGCCGCCGCTGGGACGACCATTATTGTTCCGGCCGCGATTACGGCGACCGGCCTGCCTGTTATTGATCAAGAGCTGGTCCTTGCGTTCACTTTGCCATCATTCACTGAAAACACTGTCCAGTAGCCATCCTAAAGCACCGCCTGCTCATCAGGCCGGTAGGGCTCCGCAAGACAGAGGCCGCAAGACAGCCCTTGTCTTTCATGCTGCCAGAGGCGTCTGCGCAGCAGCGCCATCGTGACTTTGAAGGAGCGGGTAAACGGCCTCTTCCAGTCGCGGCCCCAACAGGGCTGATCCTCAGGATAGTGCCGTCCCTGCGTCTCATGTAGTGGGTCCGCGCCGATAAACCAAGCGATTTCACTCAACCCGGCCGCAATTTCATTCATCAGCCAGTGCTGCCATAGCGAGTCGCGATCAGGCAGCGGCTATGGCCTGCCAGATCACGGCGCACGGCGACACCAAGCCCTTGATTTGAAAGCAATGTGGACACGCTCTCGCGCTGGTCATGGCCGATCTCGATCACCGCGACCCCGCCTTCCGCCAGCAGGCCCGGCAGGATGGGTGCGATCCTTCTGTAATCGTCCAGCCCCTCCGGCCCCGCGAACAGCGCACCGCTCGGTTCGCGCAGCACATCGCCGAACAGGGGTTCGTCCTGCGCGATATAAGGCGGGTTGATGAGGATGAGGTCAAACCTGTCCGTCACCCCTTCCGCCCAGTCCCCTTGCTGGAAAACCGCCCGGTCGGCCATGCCCAGCCGGTCGGCATTGCCGCGCGCGACCGCCAGCGCCGCGGGCGAGATGTCCACGCCCCGGCCCTGCGCCGCTGGCCACTGGTCCAGCGCGGCCAGCAACAGCGCGCCCGACCCGGCGCCCAGGTCAAGGATGCGCTGCGGCGAACGCACGCCGAAATGTGCAATCGCAGCCTCGATCAATGTCTCGCTGTCGGGGCGCGGGATCAGGACATCGGGCGTCACATGGACGCTGATCGTCCAGAAATCCCGCACGCCGGTAATATAGGCGACAGGTTCACCGGCCAGGCGGCGATCCACCAAGTCTGCAAAACCGGGCGGCACCGTCAGGTCATGCTGGTCCAGCAGCAACATGTTGCGGGGGATGTCCAGCGCGTGGGCCAGCAGCAATTCTGCATCCAGGCGAGCGGTCGGGCTGACCGGCTGCAAGACAAGCGCCGCATCCCGAAGCGCCTGCGCAACGCTCACCCAATACCCTCCAACTGGGCGATCCGCGCGGCCTCATCCTGGGCCACCAGCGCGTCGATGACTTCGGCAAGGCCGGGGCCTTCCAATATTTCAGGCAGGCGGTGAAGCGTCAGGTTGATGCGATGGTCGGTGACGCGGCCTTGCGGAAAATTATAGGTGCGAATGCGCTCGGACCGGTCGCCCGATCCCACCATCGCCTTGCGCGCGCCCGCCTGCTCGCTCTGCGTGCGTTCACGTTCCGCTTCATACAGGCGTGCGCGAAGCACCTGCATCGCCTTCGCCTTGTTCTTGTGCTGGGATCGTTCATCCTGCTGGGTGACGACGATGCCGCTGGGCAAATGGGTGATCCGCACCGCGCTGTCGGTGGTGTTCACATGCTGCCCGCCCGCGCCCGACGCGCGGTAGATGTCGATCTTGAGGTCGCTGTCGGCGATCTGGACATCGACTTCTTCCGGTTCGGGCAGCACCGCCACCGTCGCGGCGGACGTATGGATGCGGCCCCCGCTTTCGGTCACCGGCACGCGCTGGACGCGATGGACGCCGCTTTCGAACTTGAACCTGGCGAAGACGCCCGTGCCCGTAACGCTGGCCACGACTTCCTTGAAGCCGCCGACTTCAGCCGCATTGGCGGAGATCATCTCGACCTTCCACCCCTGCGCGTCGGCATAGCGTTGATACATGCGAAAAAGGTCGCCCGCGAACAGCGCGGCTTCGTCGCCACCCGTCCCTGCCCGGATTTCCAGCATGGCCGGGCGCGCGTCGGCGGAATCCCTGGGCAACAACTGGAGCGCAAGGGCGCGTTCCGCTTCCGGCAGCTGACCCTTGATCAGCCGCATTTCGTCCTGCGCCATTTCGCGCATCGCGGCGTCGGCGTCGGCATCTTCACCGCCTGCCATATATTCGAGCGCCTTCAACTCCTGCCGTAGTCGCCGCACTTCATGCGCCGCCCGCGCTACCGGCTCAATTTCGGCATATTCCTTCGACAGCCGCACGAATTCCTCCGGCGGCAGGTCCGCGCGCGTCATCGACGCCTGCACTTCATCCCGGCGCGCCTCGATCTGCGCGATGCGTTCGGCGGAAATGTGCATCAGAGAGCCGTGAACTTTTCGATCAAACGATCAAGGGCCACCGCCTCCTGCTGGCCCGATTGAAGATCCCGCACAGCCGCCTCGCCCCGTGCCAGTTCGTCATCCCCCAGGATGATGGCGAAAGCTGCACCCGATGCATTGGCCCGCTGCATCCGCTTTTTCATGTTGCCGCGATAGCCCATGTCGCAAGCCAGACCGGCGCGACGCAGGTCGGCGATGATCCCGACCGCCTTCGCCTCAGCCGCATCGCCCATCGGGATCACGGCAATCGCGGGGGCCACGAGTTCCGGCGCATCAGTCAACATCGCCAGCCGTTCGATCCCCGCCGCCCAGCCGACCGCGGGCGTCGAAGGACCGCCCAGATTTTCGATCAGCCCATCATAGCGGCCACCGCCCAGAACCGTGCCCTGCGCACCCAGCCGGTCGGTGATGAACTCGAAAGCGGTGTGGCGGTAATAATCAAGGCCGCGCACCAGCCGGGCGTTGCGTTCCCACGCCACGCCTGCCGCATCCAGGCCCGCCGTCACCTTTTCAAAAAAGCCGCGCGCCTCATCGGTCAGATAGGCGTCGATGTCTGGGGCGCTGTCGGCCACCGGGCGGTCGCGTGGATCCTTGCTGTCCAGAATGCGCAGCGGATTGCGGTGAAGACGATCGATGCTTTCTTCCGAAAGCTGGTCGCGATGCGATTCGAAATGCGCGATGAGCGCGGCGCGCCACGCTTCGCGGCTTTCCCCATCGCCCAGCGTGTTGAGGTGCAGCGTGACGCCTTCCGACACGCCCAGTTCGCGCAGCAGTTGGTCGGCAAAGACCAGCAATTCGATATCGGCACCCGGCTCACCCGAGCCGATAATTTCCGCATCGAGCTGGTGAAACTGGCGGAAGCGGCCCTTTTGCGGGCGCTCATAACGGAATAGCGGGCCGTGGGTCGCGACCTTTAGCGGCGCATATTGCTGCCAGCCTTCGGTGATGTAGGCGCGGGCAATGCCGGCCGTGAATTCGGGGCGCAGCGTGATGCTGTCGCCGCCGCGATCATCGAAGGTGTACATTTCCTTCGACACGACATCGGTGCTTTCGCCGAGCGACCGCGCGAACACAGCTGTCGATTCGAAGACCGGCACTTCCACCCGGTGAAAGCCATAGAGGCTTCGCACCCGGTCAAAGGTCGCCACGACATGCGCGAAGCGTTCCTGGAACGCTTGCGCCGTGCCCCCCAGCATGTCCTGCGTGCCGCGCACCGCATTGGGTGTCTTTGGGCGCGGGTTTTCGATTTTCGCCATGGGAATGCGCCTTTAGCGGCAAAGAAGGGCTAAGGAAACGCGCTTTTTCAACGCATCATTTTACAACTCTTCTTCGGGGTGGACGTGGACTACTTCGCTCGTCATGCTGACTTCATAAGGCGTTCCAGCCTCATCCTTTTTTGGAGACAGCCATGATCCGCAGCCTTGCTGCCGCCCTTCTGCTTTCCACCGCCATCGCCAGCCCGCTTGTCGCCCAGGATGCCGTAAGGTCAAAGCCGGTCGCCCTGCCGGTCAATGACGCAAGTCCGGCGCCGCGCGACATTCCTTATCCCGGCGGCACCATCAGGCTGGAGGTTGACGCAAGCGATACGACCCAGCGCATCTTCCGCGTGAAGGAATATATCCCCGTCGTTTCGAGCGGCCCGATGACGCTGCTGATGCCCCAATGGCTGCCAGGCAATCACGCGCCCCGCGGGCAGATCGAAAAGATCAGCGGCGTAACCTTTACCGTGGATGGCAAGCCGCTCAGCTGGAAGCGTGATCCGCTCAACGTGTACGGCTTTGTGATCGATGTGCCGCAGGGCGCGCGCGAAGTCGTGGCGTCGTTCCAGTTCCTGTCCGCCACTCAGCCCAATCAGGGCCGCGTGGTGGTGACGCCCAAGATGTTGAACATTCAGTGGGAATCGGTTTCGCTCTACCCTGCGGGCTATTACACGCGGCAGATCCCGATCCAGGCGACCGTGACCTATCCCGACGGATGGCAGGCCGCGACCGCCCTGCGTGGCAGGCAAAGCGGATCGACGGTCACCTATGACCCGATCGATTATGAAGCGCTGCAGGATTCGCCGGTCTTCGCCGGGCGTTATTTCAAGCCAGTGGACCTGGGCCACAATGTCACGCTGAACATCGTTGCCGACGATGCGGACGAGTTGGACGCCAAGCCTGACCAGATCGCGAAACACAAGAAACTGGTGGATGAGGCGCAGGCGCTGTTCGGCACGTTTCATTTCGACCATTATGATTTCCTGTTCGCCATCACCGACGAGATGGGGGGCATCGGCCTGGAACATCACCGATCTTCGGAAAATCAGGTTGAGCCGGGCTATTTCAAGAAATGGAGCGAGAGCGCGGCGCTGCTGGACCGCAATCTGTTGCCGCATGAATTCGTCCATAGCTGGGACGGCAAATTCCGCCGCCCGGACCTGCTATGGACGCCCGACTTCAACGTGCCGATGCAGGACAATCTGCTGTGGGTCTATGAAGGGCAGACGCAATTCTGGGGCTATGTGCTGGGCGCGCGATCGGGCCTGTTCACCAAGCAGGAAACGCTGGACGCCTATGCCCATATCGCCGCCAAGCTGGACACCACGCGGGGGCGCGAATGGCGGCCGATGGAGGACACCACTCATGACCCCATCATTTCCGCCCGTCGGCCCAAGGGGTGGTCCAGCTGGCAGCGGTCGGAGGATTATTATAATGAAGGGCTGATGATCTGGCTGGAAGCCGACGCGATCATCCGCCGCCAGACCAGGGGCGCAAAGGGCCTGGACGATTTTGCCAAGGCGTTTTTCGGCATCAATCCCGGCGACTGGGGCCAGGTCGTCTATAACCGCGCGGACGTCATCAAGACGCTGAATATCATCGCCCCATCCTATGACTGGGCTGGATTTTTTGCCCGATATGTCGACGGCACGACACAGGAAACGCCCAAGGGCGGCTTTGCCATGGGCGGCTACCAGCTCGTCTATGGCGACACGCCCAACGCCTTTACCAAGGCGGCCGAGGGCAAGAATGTAGATCAAAGTTTCGGCGTCGGCCTGATCGTGAAGGGCGATGGGGAAATTTCGAACGTCGTCTGGGACAGCGCGGCGTTCAAGGCGGGACTGGTGACTGGGGCGAAGATCGTCGCGATCAATGGCGATGAATATTCGAGCGATATCTTCAAGGCTGCGCTGAAAGCCGGAAAGCCGATGCAGATCATCCTCCGCCAGGACAAATACTATCGCACTTTGACGCTCGCTTATTCCGGCGGGCTGCGCTATCCGCGCCTCGCAAAAATAGGAGAGGGTGAAGGCAGCCTCGACCGGCTGCTAAAACCAAGGACATAATCACCCGCAACGCGAACGTGCATCAAAAGGCTTGAAGTCCATGAATATCGAACTGATTCCGGTCGGCGACGATCCGCCCAACAGCCTGAACGTCATCATCGAGGTGCCGATTGGCGGCGAGCCTGTGAAATATGAGTTCGACAAGGCGTCGGGCGCACTGTTCGTTGACCGCATCCTCCATACGCCGATGCGCTATCCGGCCAATTACGGCTTTGTGCCGCACACCCTGTCGCCCGATGGCGATCCGCTGGACGCGTTGGTCATCGCCCGTTCGCCCTTCGTCCCCGGATCGGTCGTGCGCGCTCGTCCGATTGCAGTGCTTAACCTGGAAGATGAAGCCGGCGGCGACGAAAAGCTGGTCTGCGTTCCCGATAACAAGACCTTCCCCTATTATAGCGACGTCGATGAAAAGGACGATCTGCCCGGTATCGTGATGGAGCAGATCGAACATTTCTTCACCCACTATAAGGATCTGGAAAAGCAGAAGTGGGTGCGCATCGGCACCTGGGGCGGCGCTGAAGATGCAAAGCGCATCACGCTGGAAGCGATCGAGCGCTACAAGGCCGACAAAAAGGCCGCGTAAGCCAACCGATCCACGTTAGAAAAAGAGCCGCGCCGGGATGACCTGCGCGGCCTTTTTTGTTGTCCTTATAAATGATTCCGCCGCGTCAGCCTGCGACAAGCCGGATCGAGGCGCTGGAGACCCAACCGCTAAGGCAAGGCCCGTCATAAGGCTGCTTGCGATCTACCGGCCCGGACACGCCGCAATCCACATCGCCAGACGCTGCCTCGCCGGAATCTGGCTGGGATGGGGGCGGCGCCACGACCACGCCAAGCCATCTTTGGTCGATGCTGCGGGTGCAGACATGGGCGCGCGAACCTTCTCCCAAGCGCCCGATCTCCTGCGCTTCGGTAAAAGGCGCCGCCCGCAGGGCAAGGCCGGACGGGCCGACGCGGACGACCTGCCCCATCGCACCGCAGGCGTCCAGACGCGGCCCGTCTTCGCCGATCGTCACGGGGCGCGTGATCCTGGCTTCCAGCCGGGTTTCGGGCATGGCGTCCCGCGGCGCTCCAGCGATTGAGCTGTTGGGCAACTGCTCCAGCACGTCGCTGCTGTCGGAACAGGCGCAAAGGAGGAAGATCAAGGACAGGACGCTGCGCATATCCAGCGTGATAGCCCCTGGCCGGGCGGGGCGAAAGCCGCCATGTTTCGCTTTAGTTTCGCGGCCCAATTCCCTATATGCCCGCCATGAGCGAGGAAAGTCAAAACAGCCCGAACAACAACGCCTATGGCGCCGACAGCATCAAGGTCCTGAAAGGCCTGGACGCGGTGCGCAAGCGGCCCGGCATGTATATCGGCGATACCGATGACGGATCGGGCCTGCACCACATGGTGTTCGAGGTTTCCGACAATGCAATCGACGAGGCGCTGGCCGGACATTGCGACCGCATTCTGATCACGCTGAACCCGGACGGTTCCGTCAGCGTCGAAGATAATGGGCGCGGCATCCCGACCGGCATCCACACGGAAGAAGGCGTATCGGCGGCAGAGGTCATCATGACCCAGCTGCACGCGGGCGGTAAGTTCGAGAATACGTCGGACGACAATGCCTATAAGGTGTCGGGCGGCCTGCACGGCGTGGGCGTCAGCGTGGTGAATGCGCTTTCCGAATTTCTGGACCTCAACATCTGGCGGGATGGCAAGGAGCATTATATGCGCTTTGCCTACGGAGATGCGGTGGCCCCTCTCAAGATCATCGGCGACGCCCCTGAAGGCAAGAAGGGCACGCGCGTCACCTTCCTTCCTTCGACCGAAAAAGTGCCCGGCGACGGCGGCACCTTCAAAAATCACACTGAGTTTGATTTCGAAAAGCTGGAGCACCGCTATCGCGAGCTGGCTTTCCTCAATTCGGGTGTGCGGCTGTTCCTGGCCGATGCACGGCATGAGGAAAAGAAGGAGGTCGAGCTGTTCTATGAAGGCGGCATTGCGGCCTTCGTCAAATATCTTGATCGCAACAAGACGCCGCTGATGCCCGATCCGATTGCCATCTCGGGCAGTCGCGACGATGTGACCATCGATGTCGCGCTGGAATGGAACGATTCCTATTATGAGAATGTCCTCTGCTTCACGAACAATATTCCCCAGCGCGATGGCGGCACCCACCTTGCTGCCTTCCGCGCGGCGCTGACCCGCACGCTCAACAATTATGCCGACAAGTCGGGCATGCTGAAGAAGGAAAAGGTGACCCTGACCGGGGAAGACATGCGCGAGGGGCTGACCGCCATCGTGTCGGTCAAGCTGCCTGATCCCAAATTCTCCTCACAGACCAAGGACAAGCTGGTCTCTTCCGAAGTACGCCAGCCGCTGGAAAGCCTGATGGCCGACAAGATGGCGGAATGGCTGGAAGAAAATCCCGGCCATGGCAAGATGATCATCCAGAAGGTGATCGACGCCGCCGCCGCCCGCGAAGCTGCAAAGAAGGCGCGCGAGCTGACCCGGCGCAAGGGCGTGATGGACATCGCCTCCCTGCCCGGCAAGCTGGCCGACTGTCAGGAACGCGACCCCGCCAAGTCCGAACTGTTCCTGGTCGAAGGCGATTCGGCAGGCGGGTCGGCCAAGCAAGGCCGCAACCGGCACAATCAGGCGATCCTGCCCTTGAAGGGCAAGATCCTGAACGTCGAGCGCGCACGGTTCGACCGGATGCTGTCGTCGAAGGAAGTCGGCACGCTCATCCAGGCGATGGGAACCGGAATTCGCGACGATTTCAATCTGGAAAAGCTGCGCTACCACAAGATCGTCATCATGACCGACGCCGACGTCGACGGCGCGCATATCCGCACGCTGCTGCTGACCTTCTTCTATCGCCAGATGCCGCAGATCATCGAGGCCGGACACCTCTACATCGCCCAGCCGCCGCTCTACAAGGCGACGCGCGGGCGGTCGGAAGTCTATCTGAAGAACGAAGCGGCGCTGGAGCAATATCTGATCGACAACGGCGTCGAATCGATGGCGCTGGAAACGAGTGAGGGCCGCCGCTCCGGCGAAGATTTGCGCCACCTGATCGAACATGGCCGCCGCATCCGCGCGGTGATGCGTTACGTGCCACGCCGCTATGATCCGGCGATCATCGAAGCGCTGGCCGTCAATGGCGCACTCGACCCCGAACTTGGCAATGACGCGCAGGCGGAACGCCTGACCGAAACGGTCAAGTGGATGGGCACGCAGGATGAGGAAGGGCGCTGGAGCGGCCGGATCGCCGAAGAAGGCGGATTCCATTTCGAACGGCTGTGGCGTGGCGTCACCGATCATCACATGATCGAGCATGGCTTCATCGGATCGGCGGAAGCGCGCAAGTTGCACAGTATCGCGGCGGAAGAAGCGGGCAGTTACCGCACGCCGAGCCGACTGGTGACCGCCAAGTCGGCACAGGCCGCTGACGAGGCTGGCGACGACGAACTGCCCGTCGCGACCAAGGGATCGACGCTGGTCACCCGTCCGAGCGAATTGCTGGAGGCGGTGCTTGCCGCTGGGCGTAAGGGCCTGGCGATCCAGCGCTACAAGGGTCTGGGCGAAATGAACGCCGAACAGCTGTGGGAAACCACGCTGGACCCCGACAACCGATCCATGCTGCGGGTGGAGGTCGAACAGGCGGACGTCGCCGACGAAATCTTCACGCGCCTGATGGGCGATGTGGTCGAACCCCGGCGCGAGTTCATTCAGGACAACGCCCTGAACGTCGCCAATCTGGACGTATGATCCTGGCGTCCCCCTCACGCCTCGCCAATGGTGGCGGCATCAGGGGGGCGGCCATCCTTGCCATGCTGTTGCTGACCGCATGCGGTTCCGAACCGGCTCAGATCAACGCGGTGCGCGGGGATAATTCCAGCGCGCCGGTGGCCAACACAGCTATTGTGAACCAGACTGTTGGCAATGAGCAGCAGCAGGGTGAAACGGCTCAGGGCGATGGGAAGCCCGTCCCTGCCCCTGATCCCAAAGTGCCGCAGCCGGAACGCTATCGTGCGCTGGGCACCGAGCCTTTCTGGGCCGTGACGGTGAAGGGAACGACCGCGATCCTGGAACGGCCGGACAAGCAGCCAGCCTCCTTCGCCGTTTCGCGGACCGATGAGAGTCGTTCTCTCCGCTTTCAGGGCAACGGGTTCACCATGACGGTGACGGACGGACCGTGCAGCGATGGGATGAGCGACGCCATCTGGTCCGATCAGGTTTCAGTCGCATTTGGCGAAGGAACGCTGAAGGGCTGCGGCGGTGATCGGCAGGACCCTGACGACGCCCAGTTCTAATCCGGGCGCATGGCCTGCGCGATCAGTGCTTCCGCTTCGATCAACAACGCATCCTCGGCAGCGGCCTGCGCCACCTGTTCCCGGCCAATGATGATGAGGACCGGCACGGCAAGCGGACTTACCCTGTCCAATGCGACATGCAGCATGGTCGCACTGGCCCGGTCGATCAGGTCGCCCAGCCGTCCCACATCGGTCATCCGCGCCCGCGCATCGGCCCAGGCGGCCTTTAGCAGCATATGTCCAGGCTCATATTTGCGCAGCACGTCATAGATGAGGTCGGTCGAAAAAGTGACCTGCCGCCCCGTCTTGCGCTTGCCGGGATGTTGCCGCTCGATCAGGCCAGATATCACCGCGACATCGCGGAAGGCTCGCTTCAGAAGGCTGGACTGTTCGACCCAGTCAATGAACTCATGGTCCAATATGTCGGCGGAAAACAGGCTTTGCGGGTCAGTGACCGGCTTCATCCCATAAATGGCAAGCGCATAGTCATTCGAAACGAAGCCCAGCGGCATCAGTCCCTGGGCATCCATGCGGCGGGTCAGCAGCATGCCGAGCGACTGGTGCGCATTCCAGCCTTCGAAACTGTAGCAGACCAGATAATGCCGCCCTTCATGGGGGAATGTTTCGACCAGCAACTGCCCCGGCTGTGGCAATGCCGACCGATATTTCTGCATTTCCAGCCATTCGCGGACATCTTCGGGGAAACGATGCCATTCTTCCGGTTCAGCGAGGAAATGCCGGACCCGGTCGGCCAGCCGCGTCGACATTGCCATGCGCGTGCCGCCCCAACTGGGGATGCGCGCCTGTTTGGCGGTAGCGCGGACGACCAGGTCGGTCAGTTCGATCCGCACCACTTCCAGCGCCATGCCCGAAAAGAAGAAGCTGTCGCCCTGTCGCAGCGTCGCGGCAAAGCTCTCCTCCACGGTGCCGAGCTTGCGACCGTTTGCAAAGCGCACATTCAGCGCCGGCTGGTCGACGATGATCCCTGCATTCAGCCGATGCTGCTGGACGAATCGCGGGTGAGACACACGCCACGTCCCGTCATCTTCCTGAGTCAGCCGCTTGAACCGGTCATAGGCGCGCAGGGCATAGCCCCCGCCCTCGATAAAATGCAGGACATTGACGAAGGCGTCATCCGTCAGCGCACTATAGGGCGTGGAAGACCGGATTTCGCGAAGCAGATCTTCCTGTCGAAAGGGCGCGGCGCAAGCCAGCCCCATCACATGCTGGGCCAACACATCCAGGCTGCCCGCGCGGAAATCATCGGCGTCCCTCTCCCCTTCCTCCACCGCGTCCAGCGCCGCCCGCGCCTCCAGATATTCAAAGCGGTTGCCCGGAATCAGGATCGCCTCGCTCGACATGTCGAGCCGGTGATTGGCGCGGCCGATCCGCTGGAGCAGGCGCGAGCTGCCTTTGGGCGCGCCCATCTGGATGACGCAATCCACATTGCCCCAGTCCACGCCCAGGTCGAGCGAGGCGGTGGCGACCAGCCCGCGCAGCTTGCCCGCCGCCATCGCGCTTTCCACCTTGCGTCGCGCATCGATGGAAAGGCTGCCATGATGAATCGCGATCGGCAGGTTCGCTTCATTGGCGGACCAGAGTTCCTGAAAGATCAGTTCGGCAAGCCCGCGAGTGTTGCAGAATATCAGGGTGGTCGCGCGCCGCTCAATCTCGGCCATCACCTGCTTTGCTGCATATTTGCCGGAGTGCCCCGACCAGGGGATTCGCCCTTCCGGGATCAGGATTGCAACATTGGGATCGGCGCCAGCTTCGCCCATGACCGGCGCGACGGCGTTGATGTCGCCGTCGGGCGCAAGCCAGGCGCGATAGGCATCGACATCCGCAACGGTGGCGGACAGGGCCACGCGCCGCAGCCCCGGATTGATCGCCTGCAGGCGGGACAGCGACAGGTTGAGAAGGTCGCCACGCTTCTGGCTGGCGAAGGCGTGAACTTCATCGATGATGACCGTTTTCAAGCCTGAGAACAGCAGAAAACTGTCGGGATAGCTGAGCAACAGCGACAGCGATTCAGGCGTCGTCAGCAATATCTGCGGCGGTCGCGCGCGTTGGCGCGCTTTCCTGTCGGATGGGGTATCCCCCGTCCGGGTTTCCACCTGAATCGGCAGCCCCATTTCCTCAATCGGGGTCAGCAGATTACGGCGCACATCGACGGCCAGCGCCTTGAGCGGCGAAACATAGAGGGTGTGAAGCCCATCAACCGGCGCATCGATCAGGTCGGTGATGGTCGGCAGGAATCCCGCCAGCGTCTTGCCCGCCCCAGTGGGCGCGACCAGCAACGCATGATCGCCAGCGCGTGCTGCGGCGAGCATATCGATCTGATGGCGGCGCGGAGTCCAGCCGCGGGAGGCGAACCAATGCTCCAGCGGCAAGGGCAGGCTAGACGTCATGGCCAGGATGTAGGGCGGCGAAGCGCGGCTGTCATCGGTGGCCCGATTATCCTTTGGCAATATAAGTTTGTCTCAGCGGAATAAAGTCACCGCGCCTCTGGCCCCTCGCCCGTCCGAAGCGTTACACTTGCGGGGTGCAGGCGCAGCCGACGCCCCGAAAGATCGCAGGAGAAACAGATGACCGGCGAAACCGAAGCCGACCTGACCGGCGCAGAGCCAACCCGCAACCGGCGTCGGCCCAAACAGTCGATCATGGAGATTGACGGTCGCAAGCTGAAACCCGCAACAATGATGATGGGCCATGGCTATGATCCCAGCCTGTCCGAAGGATCGCTGAAGCCGCCGATATTCCTCACATCCACCTTTGCCTTTGAAAGCGCGGCGGCGGGCAAGCGGCATTTCGAAGGCGTGACGGGCATCCGTCCGGGGCGCGCGGAAGGGTTGGTTTACTCACGCTTCAACGGCCCCAACCAGGAAATCGCCGAAGACCGGCTGGCGATATGGGAGGAGGCAGAGGACGCGCTGCTCTTTTCCAGCGGCATGTCGGCAATCGCGACCACCCTTTTGGCGCTCGTTCAGCCGGGTGACGTGATCGTCCATTCCGCGCCCCTCTACGCAGCAACCGAATCGCTGATCGGGCGGATATTGGGCAAGTTCGGGGTGCAATGGCTGGACTTCCCCGCCGCCGCGACCGGGGATGAGATTGGCGAGGTGATGGCACGGGCAAAGGCGCTTGGCCGGGTCGCCCTTATCTATCTGGAAAGCCCGGCTAATCCGACCAACGTTCTGGTCGACCTGGATGCTGTCGTCGCACTGCGCGACCAGATGTTCGGCGGCGAAGCGCATGTGCCGCCAATCGCAATCGACAACACATTCCTGGGGCCGCTGTGGCACCATCCGATTGCGCATGGGGCTGACCTCGTCATCTACAGCCTTACCAAATATGCAGGCGGGCATAGCGACCTGGTCGCGGGCGGCGTGCTGGGGTCCAACGCGCTCATCAACGGCATCCGCATGATGCGCAACACGATCGGCACGATATTGGACCCGCACAGCGCATGGATGCTGTTGCGCAGCCTGGAGACGCTGGAGCTGCGGATGAGCCGGGCGGGAGAAAATGCCGCAAAGGTCTGCGCATGGCTCAAGGACCAGCCGCAGGTCGAAAAGGTCGGCTATCTTGGCTTCCCGGACAATGACCGGCAGGCCGATGTCTATCGGCGTCATTGCACCGGCGCGGGATCGACCTTCTCCTTATATCTGAAGGGAGGAGAAGCCGAAGCCTTCGCCTTTCTCGACGCGCTGAAGATCGCAAAGCTGGCGGTCAGCTTGGGTGGGACCGAAACACTGGCGAGCCATCCGGCGGCGATGACCCATTTGTCAGTGCCCACAGAGCGCAAGAAGGCGCTGGCGATCAGCGACAATATGGTGCGCATCTCCATTGGCTGCGAGGATGCGGACGATCTCATCGCCGATTTTTCCCAAGCGCTGCGGGCGATTGGGTGAATGGCGGCCAGGCGGCTTGGACCGGACGGGGATCAGTTCCAGTCGACCCGCGTCCAGCCGCGCTGCGCCGCGAGTTTCGCCAACGGCTTGTGCGGATTGGACGCGAAGGCAATGTCCGCGAATTCCAGCATCGGCGCGTCGGACACATGGTCGGAATAGGCCCGGATGTGCGCCATCGAACGGTCGATCGCCTCCGCCGCCATCCACGCCTTGATCATGCGCAGCTTTCCCGTGTCGTAGCAATTTTCGCCCGCGATCCTGGCGCGGACATAGCGCAGATCCTGGCTCAGATGATCCGTGGCGATGACCGCGTCAAAACCCAAGCGCCGGGCAATCGGTTCGACATAAAGGCGATAGGATGCGGTGGCCAGCACCAGCGTGCACCCCGCTGCCTTGTCCCCGGCGATCTGCGCCAGCGCTCCGGCGCGGACGTTCGTGGCCACGACCTTAGCAGCATAGCTTTCGACATGGGGCATCAACCTGGCACGTTCGACATTATAGCCGATCATCAACGCCTGATTGAGTTCCTTCAAACGCTGCCGCGAAATCAGCTTCAACACATAGGCGAGCATCAGCAGGATCACGCAGGGGAACAGGACCAGCCGCCATGGCGCAAGCCGACGGGCCACGTGAATCAGGAAGCCGGTGTAGGTGCCGGTGAACGTCACCGTGCGGTCCATGTCATATATCGCAATTCGATGCGTCATGCCGTTTCCGAAACTTTTTGCCCTTGCCCGTCGTTCTGCCTTGCGGATGGGCCGTTTCGGCTTGCCGTGCAACCGATAATGGACCACTAAATCCGCTTGATGAATAATGTCGCCGATCTTGTGGAAGAACCGCGCGATGGCGGTGCTATCGTACGGCTTTCAGGCCATTTATCGATTGCCTGCCTGCACGATCTGCCCGCCCGACTGGACGCGCTGGCCGGTCCGGTTGCGGCAATCGACGTTTCCGATGTGCACCACATGGACACAATCGGCGCCTGGACCATCCATCGCACGGCCAAGCGGCTGGACTGTGAAATTGTCGGCGGCAACAAGGACTCGCTTCGCCTGATCGAAACGGTCGGAAAGCTGGATGAACCCGTCAGCGTACGCCCCGCCTATGTGACACCATGGCAGCGTGTCGTCGGACAGATCGGTGAAGCCACGATCAATGCGGGAGCGACGCTGCTGGGCCTGCTGGGCTTTTTCGGCAGCACATTGGTCGCAAGCTGGAACGTCATTCGGCACCCAAGCCGTTTTCGCCTGAACGCCGTCGTCCAACGCTTTGAAGTGGTCGGCGTCTCGGCGCTGGGCATCATCGGCCTCATGAGCTTCCTGATCGGCATCGTCATTGCGCAGCAAGGATCGGTGCAGCTGCGGCAGTTCGGCATGGAAATGCTGACCATCAACCTGGTGGGTCGACTGACCTTTCGCGAACTGGGCGTGCTGATGACCGCCATCATGGTCGCAGGGCGATCCGGTTCCGCCTTTGCCGCCCAGCTTGGCACCATGAAGCTGACCGAGGAAGTGGACGCGATGCGCACCATCGGCGTTTCGCCGATGGAGGCGCTGGTGCTGCCGCGCACCTTGGCCGTGGTTGTCATGATGCCGCTGCTCGGCTTTTATGCATCGATCATGGCGGTCATCGGCGGCGGGTTCCTGTGCGCCGTGTCACTGGAAATACCGCCAATCACCTTCATCCAGCGGCTGCGGGAAGTCGTGCCAATCACCGACCTGTGGGTGGGCTTGATCAAGGCTCCCGTCTTTGGCGTCATCATTGCGCTGGCGGGCTGTTTCCAAGGCATGCAGGTCAAGGGCAATGCCGAAGAAGTGGGGATGCGCACGACATCGGCGGTGGTGCAGGCGATCTTCCTCGTCATCGTCATCGACGCCTTTTTCGCGGTCTTCTTCACCTGGCTGGGCTGGAACTGATGGCGCCGGAAGAGGAAATCGTCGCCGAAGAAGCGCGGGTCGACGAAGCCGTCAAACGCGACAGCACCGCCATTTCCGTGCGTGGCCTCAAGAACAGCTTTGGCGACCAGGTCGTGCACCAGGGGCTCGACCTCGACGTCCGCAAGGGCGAAATATTGGGCGTCGTTGGGGGATCGGGCACGGGCAAGTCCGTGCTGATGCGGTCCATCATCGGCCTGCAGACGCCCGATGAAGGCGAAGTGCATGTCTTTGGCGAATCAATGATCGGTCGGCTGGACGATGAGGCGCTGGCAATCCGCAAACGGTGGGGCGTGCTGTTTCAGGGGGGCGCACTTTTCTCCACGCTCACTGTGGCGGAAAATGTCGAAGTGCCGATCCGCGAATATTATCCCAATATCGGCGCGCAGCTGCGTGACGAGATCGCGGCCTACAAGATTCGCATGACCGGACTCCCCGCCGAAGCCGGACCAAAATATCCAGCCGAATTGTCGGGTGGCATGAAGAAGCGGGCGGGTCTGGCCCGCGCCCTGGCGCTGGATCCTGACCTGCTGTTCCTGGACGAACCGACGGCGGGACTGGACCCGATCGGTGCGGCGGCGTTCGACGAACAGACGCGAAAGCTGCAGCAGACACTGGGTCTTACCGTCTTTCTCATCACGCACGACCTGGACACGCTTTTTTCAATCTGCGACCGGGTGGCGGTGCTGGCCGACGGAAAGGTCATTGCCGTGGGCACGATAGACGAACTGCTGGCCACCGATCACCCGTGGATTCAGGAATATTTCAACGGTCCGCGCGGCCGCGCGGCGACAGCAGCAGTGGCGCGCGAAAGCGGCAAGCGGGCTGAACACCCATCGGACGGAAGGCAATAGGATATGGAAACCCGATCCAACCATGTGCTGGTGGGCACGGTCACGCTGCTGCTGCTGGCGGCCATTATGATCGCCGCCTTCTGGTTTTCGCGCCTGTCCGAGGGCGATAACAAGGAATATGACATCTTCTTCAAACAGTCGGTGAATGGCCTCGCGAAGGGGTCGAGCGTCAATTATTCCGGCGTGCCATCCGGTCAGGTTGAGCGCATCGAATTGTGGAAGCGCGACCCCAGCTTCGTCAAAGTCCGCATTTCCGTCAAAGAAGGCACCCCGGTGCTGCAGGGCACCACCGCAACCATTGCCGGCGTGGGCTTTACCGGTGTCAGTGAAATCGTGCTCGACGGCGCGGTCAAGGGCGCGCCGCCCATCATCTGCCCGGAACAAAATTTGCTGGCCGCCTGCCCCGATGGCGTGCCGGTGATTCCGACCAAGCCAGGCGCGTTGGGCGAACTGCTCAACAATGCGCCGCAACTGCTGGAACGGCTTTCGACCCTGACTGAACGGCTGACCGAACTGCTGAACGACAAGAATCAGCAGTCCATCGCTGGCATTCTGGCCAATGTGGAGCGGCTGTCCGCCTCCCTGGCCGACCGCAGCCCCGAAATCGCGGCGACGCTTGCCGAAGCCCGCATCGCGGTGCAGCGGACTGGCATTGCTGCGGAACAGATCGGTCAGCTGGCCGCGACCACCGACAGCTTGCTGAATGACGAAGGCCGCCCGCTGATGGCGGACCTGCGCAAGAGCGTGCAGTCGGCCACGCGCAGCATCGATACGCTGGACAAGACCATCGCCGAAGCCCAACCCGGTGTGCGCGCGTTCAGCAACCAGACCATGCCGGAAGTGAACCAGTTGGTGCGCGACCTGCGTGAAATGTCGCGCGCTTTCCGTGGCGTCGCCGAAAAGCTCGATCAGCAGGGCGCGGGGTCGATCGTCGGATCGCCCAAATTGCCCGATTATAAGCCATGAGAGGGACCCACATGATGTTCCACAAGAAACAAGCCGCCATGTCGGCAGCCCTCGCGCTCATCCTGACGTTGCCCGGCTGCATATCGATTGGCGGAAAGCCGCCTGCCCAGTTGCTGTCCCTTGATGCAGCCCAGAAGGTCGCGCCAGGCACAGTGCGCAGCGCCGCGTCGGGGACCAGCATAACAGTCGCCGATCCGGAAGCGCCCAAGCTGCTGGACACCGTGCGCGTGCCGGTGCGGACCACGCCCACGTCTCTCGCTTATGTCACCGATGTGCAGTGGGCGGACACGCCGCGCCATTTGTTCCAGCGGCTTTTGTCGGAAACTATCGCCGCGACCAGCAATCGAATCGTGCTCGATCCTGGGCAATATTCGGCTGATGCGGGTCAGCGGCTGATGGGGGAGTTGGTGGAATTTGGCCTGGACGAAGCCAGCAACAGCGCGATCGTTACTTTCGATGCGATCCTGGCAGGGCCAGGCGGCACCGCCATCACGCGCCAGCGCTTCACCGCCAGCGTCCCCGTAGGCGCGAAGATCACGGCCACCAGCGTCGGCGCGCCTTTGAACAGCGCCGCCAACAAGGTGGCGACCGATGTCGCTGCCTGGCTGGCGGCTTCAGGTCGCTAAAAAAGCGGTAGGCCAGATGACATCGGATCATCTGGCCCCACTATGTTTTCAGCCCTTGTAGATCAGCGGCTCAACGTTCGGGTCGCAGCAAGCCTGTGGTTTGCTCCTTGCTCAATCAAGGCTTTTGCTCGCTTGCTCAGTCACGTCCCTTGATAGGCCGGGCTGAGCCAGGATGCGCTGCAGTTCGGCCCGCATCAAACCGGCACGCTCTTCATCGAAACGACGCCAGCGCCCCAGTGGCGGCACCAGACGAGCGGCCGTCTGCGGATTGATCTTGTCGAGAGCGATGATGCAGTCGGCAACCAGGCGGTAGCCCTTGCCGGATCGATGGTGAAAGGCCCACTGATTGCCCGCAAAAGCGCCATAGAGCGACCGGATCCGATTGGGATTGGTCAACGTGAAGTCAGGATGACGGCCCAGTTCCTCTACCAGGTCAACAGTATCGGGATGAAGGGCAAAGGCCTGTGTCTGGAACCATTTGTCCAAAGTCAGCGCATCATCCCGGTAGCGATTGTAGAAAATATCAAGGGCGGCTTCCCGCTCCGCGCTGGTCCCGTTCGCCAATATGGCCAGCGCCGCCTGCCGCTCCGTCATATTGTCCGCATCGCTGAACTGGGAAAAGGCGACCGTGGGGCCCTCCTCCATGCCTGAAGCGCAAAGGTAAAGGAGTGCGGTGTTGCGCAGCTTGCGGGCGCCCTTCGCCGCGGCGGACAATGAAAAGCTGTTTGACTGGGTTCTGCAATGGATATCGCGCCATAGCGGCTCCAGTTCAGCCCCGATCCGGCGCTGGAGGGCATCACGAGCGGAATGGATAGCATCGGGATCGACCATGGCCAGTTGGTCGCCAATATAGGCCTCGCTCGGCAGGCGAATAGCCTCTGCTATGAACGCATCGTCCAGCGCGGGATCGGTCGCGGTGTTCCGAATCGCGGCAACCACTGCGGCTTCATCAACGATCTGCCCGCCAATCCGGCCTACGAGCACATTCACCATCAGTTGCTGCATCGCTTCATATCGGGCGAAGGGATCGTCGTCGTGCGCGGATAGAAAGGCCAGATCGGCCTGGGTGCGATCCGTTTCGATCACCACCGGCGCTGAAAAGCCGCGATTGATCGACAGCAGCGGCGGCGTGGCGAAGTCATTAAAGGCAAAGCTCTGGCGCGCTTCCGTCAGCATCAGCAACTCGTCGCCCCGGCTTTCGCCGGTTTCCCGATCGAACAGCGCGATGCGCAACGGAATGGCCATCGGCTGCTTGTTTGATTGGCCGGGCGTCGGGGGCACGGTCTGCTCCAGCACCAGTTCGGCCGTCCGGCTCTCCGGGTCATGGGTTAGCAAGGCCCGCACGCGAGGCGTTCCTGCTTGCTCATACCAGCGGCGGAACTGGGTAAGGTCTATCCCTCCTCCATCTTCCATCGCCCGGACAAAATCTTCACAGGTCGCCGCCTGCCCGTCATGCCTTTCAAAATATAGGTCCGAGCCCGACCGAAACCGTTCTGGCCCCAACATCAGGGCCATCATGCGGATCAGTTCGGCGCCCTTATTATAGATGGTCGCGGTGTAGAAGTTACTGATTTCCATGTAGGATTCGGGGCGCACGGGGTGGGCCAGAGGTCCTGAGTCCTCCTGAAACTGCGCAGCTCTCAACACGCGGACATCTTCAATCCGCTTGACCGCAGCGCTGCCCATGTCGGCGGAAAAATCCTGATCGCGAAAGACGGTGAAGCCCTCCTTCAAGGAAAGCTGGAACCAATCGCGACAGGTGACACGATTGCCCGACCAGTTGTGAAAATATTCATGCGCGACCACGCCCTCGACACCGTCATAGTCGATGTCAGTCGCCGTATCGGGATCGGCCAGAATATAGCGTGAATTGAATATGTTAAGCCCCTTGTTCTCCATCGCGCCGAAGTTGAAATCGGCAACGGCGACGATATTGAACACGTCCAGATCATATTCGCGCCCATAAACCCGCTCATCCCAGGCCATGCTGTTCTTCAACGCTTGCATGGCATGGGCGGTTTTAGGCAGATCGCCTTCCTTGACCCATATGCCCAGCTTCACGGTGCGCCCGCCCATCGTGACAAAGCTGTCAACGTTGCACGCCAGGTCCCCGGCGACCAACGCGAACAGATAACAGGGCTTTGGGTAGGGGTCAGTCCACAATGCCCAGTGGCGCCCGCCCGGCAGATTGCCCTTTTCGACCGGATCGCCATTCGCCAGCAAGATTGGATAAAGGGCTTGATCCGCTTCCAGCCGGACGGAGTAACGGGAAAGAACATCCGGGCGGTCGGGGAAGAACGTGATCCGACGAAAGCCTTCGGCTTCGCACTGGGTGCATAGCAGACCGCCGCTGGCGTAAAGTCCCATCAGCTTGCTATTCTTCTCCGGCGCGAGTTCGACCAGCGTTTCAACCTCATGCGCGGCCCCGAAAAGCGGGATGACGAGCGCGCCCCCTTCCATGAACCACTGGTCTGCCGTGAGAAGGTGACCGTCGACCTTCACTTCAATCGCTGTGAGTTCATCTCCGTCCAGCTTCAGCGGCCGATCATGCTCCCCGTTGCGGCGCACGGTCAAAACGGAACGAACCTGCGTATGCAGAGGGTCCAGAGAAAGGAAAAGCGCAATGTCCGGGACCAGCCAATCAGGCGGGCGATAGTCCTGACGGTGGACGATCAGGGGCGCGGTTCCAGCGGAAGATTGCATGTCAGCCATGCGGACAAGCTAGGCACTGACCGCGAAAAAGGCCAGTGGGACAGGCGATAAAAGCTAAGTCTGCAGGGTTTTAAGAAGACTAAATCCGCTCGCCTGACAGCCGCTGACACAGCATGTCCAACTGATCCAGCGTGGAATAGCGCAGTGACAAGGTGCCCGCGCCTCCGCCTGCATGGGCAATGTCGATCCGCAAACCCAGAATGTCCGCCAGATGCTGCTCAAGAGCGGCAATGTCGGGGTCCTTATCCCCAACTGGCCCCATCCGCTCGCGGGGCGATGCGTCCTCACCCTTTTTTGCACGCCGTACAAGCTGCTCTGTGTCACGGACCGACAGCCCCTTGGATTCCACCGCGCGGGCCAGGCCTTCGCAATCGGGCGCACCGATGAGCGCGCGAGCATGTCCCATAGATAGCTTCTGTTCGACCACTTGCTGCTGCACCGAAGCGGGCAGGTCCAGCAAGCGCATCAGATTCGCGATATGGCTACGGGATTTCCCGACCAGCCGTCCCAGCGCTTCCTGGCTGTGATTAAAGTCCGCGATCAGCTTGCGATAGGCTTCCGCCTCTTCGATGGGGTTCAGGTCTTCGCGCTGGATATTTTCGACCAACGCGATTTCCAGCGTTTCAGCTTCATCAAAATCTCGCACAATGGCCGGAATGCGGTGCAACTGGGCGCGCTGCGCCGCACGCCAGCGGCGCTCTCCGGCGACGATCTGAAAGCCGCCGCCATGGGGGCGCACGATGATGGGCTGAATGACACCCCGCTTGCTGATGCTGTCCGCCAACTCCGCCAGCGCACCTTCGTCAAAGTGACGGCGTGGCTGTTCAGGATGGGGCTGGACCAGCGCGACCTCGATATTCTGAATGGCTTTGCTGGACGCAATAGCGGGTTCCGCAGGCGCTACCGGCGCTTCCCTTGCGACATCGCCAAGCAACGCTGATAAGCCGCGTCCCAGTCCTTGCGGGCGCTTGCCCACCTTCAGCTTATTATCGACTTCGTTGCTCAAGCCGCAGCCTCCTGTTCGGGCAATCGCGATATCAGTTCACGGGCCAAGCGCATATAAGCCTCCGACCCTGAACAGCGAAAATCGTAAATCAACGCGGGAACGCCATGGCTCGGCGCTTCGGAAAGGCGCACATTACGGGGGATAACAGTGTTGAAGACCAGTTCGCCCAGACAGGCGCGAACGTCATCCGCAACCTGATCGGTCAAACGGTTGCGGCGGTCATACATTGTCAGGGCAACGCCCATGATGGAAAGATTGGGGTTAAATCGCCCCCTGATGCGTTCGACCGTCTGCAACAATTGCGACAGTCCCTCCAGCGCGAAAAACTCGCATTGCAACGGCACCAGCAGAAATTGCGCAGCGACCATTGCGTTGATCGTCAACAGCCCAAGAGAAGGCGGACAATCGATCAGGCATATGTCCCAGCGGCCCGTCTGGGCTTCGCTCAACACCCGCTCCAGACGGTGGGTGCGCTGCTCATATTCGATCAGCTCAATCTCCGCACCCGACAGGTCTTGAGTTGCGGGCACGATATCGAGTTTGGGAACGCGCGTGGAAAGAACGGCTTCGTCCAAAGCGCAATTGCCGACCAGAAGGTCGTAGCTGGACCTCGTCCGGTCGGATTGGGTAACGCCCAGCCCGGTTGAAGCATTCCCCTGCGGATCAAGGTCAACCAGCAGAACGCGTAAGCCAGTGGCGGCCAAGCCCGTAGCCAGATTGATTGCGGTCGTGGTCTTGCCCACCCCCCCCTTCTGATTGGCGATGGCGATACAAATCATCCTCGACCTTTCCTGACCTTGGGTTTGACGGCATGCCCCACGATGATGGCACTGTCGGCGTCAGTGACGCTGCGTTCCACGTGAAACACACCCTGCCATGATGAGCGCGCCGCCTCCAGTTCATTTTCGGCATTTCGCCCCTTTGGCAGCACCCAAAGCGTTTCATCTGTGGAAAAGTGCAGCGCCGAGCCGAGCAATTTGGGAAGCGGCGCATAGGCCCGCGCGCTAATGACAGCGGCGTTGATGGCAGGTGCAGTCTCCACACGTCCACCATATATGCGCGCATTGCTCAACTTCAGCTCGGTAATAACGGTGTTCAAGAACTCGACGCGCTTGCGCCGACTTTCGATCATCAGCATTTCCCGTTCGGAGAGGATCGCCACGACCACACCGGGCAATCCTGCTCCTGATCCCAAGTCGACCCAAGGGCCGGTTCCCGCCGATCCTGTCAACAACGATAGTTGGGCCGAATCAACGATATGGCGCGCCCACATCTGAGACCGGGTCGATTCGGCAATCAGATTCTGATTGGACATTTCCGCCAGCAGCAGCCCGACGTAGCGCTCCAGCAGTTCCCATGTTCCACGTGAAACAGAAAAATGATCGCTTAGCCAAGCGCGCGCTTCATCTTCGCTCACGCCGCGCGCCGCCGCACATGAACCAGAACGGCCGCGAGCGCAGCAGGCGTCACGCCCCTTATGCGGCTCGCCGCCGCCAGCGTATCGGGGCGTGCAGTCCCAAGCCGCTCGACCATCTCCGTCGACAAACCCCCGATGGCTCCATAATCGAAGTCAGCCGGTATGCCGACCCGCTCGTTGCGACGCAGGTCCGCAATTTCGGCATCCTGCCTTTCCAAGTACGGCGCATAGTGCGCATCCTCCAGCAGCTCGTTCCGCACGTCAGCATCCATCTCGGCAAGGACGGGCGCTAGTTCGAAAAGCAATGAGCGCGACACCTCAGGGAAGCGCGCCCAATCAAAGAGCGACTGCCGAGCGCCATCCTGCCGAACAGCAGCTCCTGCTCTCGCCATTTCCGTGGCGCTCAAATTTCGCGCCAACTGACCCTCTGCTTCATGCCGTTGTGCCCTGCGCGCATCATAATGAGCTCGGCGCTCGGCTCCGATGATCCCATGGTCCTGGCCAATAGCTCCAAGCCGACTCCCTGCATTGTCAGCGCGCAACCGAAGCCGATATTCAGCCCGTGCCGTCAGCATCCGATATGGCTCGGTAACGCCCTGAAGCACCAAGTCGTCAATCATCACGCCGATGTAGCTGCTGGCCCGGTCCAGCACCATGGGCGGAGCGTCAGCAGCGCGCGCCGCAGCATTCACGCCTGCAACCAGCCCCTGAGCCGCGGCTTCTTCATAGCCCGTCGTGCCGTTAATCTGTCCAGCACAGAAAAGTCCCGGCACCGCGCGCACCTCCAGTGTCGAATCCAGTGCGCGCGGGTCGATATGATCATATTCAACCGCATAACCCGGAACGATGATCTCTGCCTTCTCCAAGCCAGGCATGGACTGGACCATCGCCTTCTGGACATCCGTCGGCAGCGACGTGCTGATCCCATTTGGATAGACGAGATGATCGGCAATCCCCTCAGGCTCCAGAAAAATCTGATGGCCATCGCGGTCGCCGAAGCGCACAACCTTGTCCTCAATCGAAGGACAATATCGCGGCCCCCTTCCCTCGATCGCGCCGCTGAACAAGGGTGAACGCCCCAAACCCTCGCGGATGATCGCATGGGTGCGCTCATTCGTCCGCGTCACAGCGCAACTGAGTTGCGGCAAGATGCGAGCGGGCGTGAGAGAGGACATGGTCCAGTCACCCTCGTCAGAAGGCTGCTCTTCCAACTTGGCCCACTCTATCGTCCGCCCGTCCAGTCGCGGCGGCGTCCCGGTTTTCAGGCGACCGATCGGCAGGCCCATAGCTCTCAATCGAACGCCCAGTTGTGTGGCCGCCCGTTCGCCGGTGCGCCCGCCGACGTCAACGTCCTCGCCCCGGAACAGCCTGCCTCCCAAAAAGGTGCCCGTCGCGAGTATGATCGCAGTTGTGACCAACCTAGTGCCATCGGCCAGGATCAGTCCGCTCACCTGTCCCTGCTTCAAATCGATGTCGGCCGCCTCACCCTCGACAATGTCCAGGGTCGGATAGGTTGCCAGCAGCTGGTGAATGGCTGCTCGGTACAGCGCCCTGTCAGCCTGAACACGTGGCCCCTGAACAGCCGCCCCCTTACTGCTGTTCAACATGCGGTAATGGATCGCCGCCGCGTCGGCTGCGCGTGCGATAAGGCCGTCGAGCGCGTCAACCTCACGGACAAGATGCCCCTTTCCGAGGCCGCCAATCGCCGGGTTGCATGACATCGATCCGACCGTCGCTCTCGAAAAGGTCAACAGCGCCACACGCGCACCCTTTCGAGCGGCCGCCGCTGCAGCTTCGCAGCCCGCATGGCCACCGCCAACCACAATCACGTCATAGCTCTTTTGCATGGGCGCGCCTTTATCAGATATTGGGGCTGCCGGTCAAAGTTGTTCCACGTGGAACAAAGGCGCTATTTCCCGATGCAGAAGCCTGCAAAAAGCCGGTCGAGCATGTCGTCGGTTCCCGCCTGTCCCGTCAGCTGATCTATTGCATTTCTGGCCTGCCGAAGCTCTTCTGCCGTAATAAGCAAGTCTCTAGCCTCTTGCGCAGCTATGAGATGACGAAGGAGCTGAGAGGCTCCATCCCGCTGCCGCTGATGTAGGGCATAGTCGCCCTGCCCCGGCAGGAGGCTGCGTGCCCCTTCAAGTAGCACATCCACCAACTGATCCATGCCTTCGCCCGTGACGGCAGAGACGGGCAACCCATTCCGGGGGGGCATCCGGTCAGCCTGAGCCGAAACAAGGATGGCGTCATCCCGAGGCAACTCTGCGGCTTCGCCAAGCCATAATATGATGTCAGCAGCCGCCAGGGCCATGCGAGCGCGCTCGATACCAATCATTTCCACCGGATCTGCGGACTGATCCCGCAGCCCCGCCGTATCCGTGAACAGAAATGCAACGCCGCCCAGAGCGGCAGGAACTTCGATTCGGTCGCGGGTTGTCCCTGCAATATCGGAAACGATCGCCGCCTCCCTACCCACTAAGGCATTGAGCAGCGTCGACTTACCGGCGTTGGGTGGCCCGGCGAGCACCACGCGGACGCCATCTCGCAAACGCTCTGCCGATGGCGCTGCCAATATGGTTTGCACCTGTGCGGCCAAGTGCTGCAGCTGATCATATATATGTATTTCGATTCCCGTTTCGGGAACATCATCTTCATCGGAAAAGTCGAGCGCGGCCTCGGCCATGGCGGAGACCTCCAGCAATGCCGACCGCCAGCTTTCAACCCGTCTTGAAAAATGCCCTTCCGCCATGAGCAGGGCAGCGCGACGCTGTTGCTGGGTCTCCGCCGCCAACAGGTCTGAAAGGCCTTCCACGGCGTTGAGGTCGATGCGCCCGTTAAGGAAGGCCCGCCGGGTAAACTCACCCGGATCGGCAAGCCGCACGCCGGGGATCGACGCCAACGCACTTTCCACGGCTGCAACGATCGCCCGGCCACCATGGCAATGAAGCTCCGCCAAATCCTCGCCCGTAACCGTCGATGGACCGGGAAACCACAATGTCACGGCCCGGTCGAGGAGTTCACCGGTGCGTGGGTCATACAATTTTGAAAGCCGCGCGTGGCGAGGGGTTGGCAACGCTTGCGCCGTCAAGGCCTTCAACGCTGCCCCGGCACCAGGGCCGCTTATGCGAATAAGGCCGATCCCCGCCGGCGGTGCTCCGCTCGACAGGGCGAAAATAGTGTCCTGCATTGGACTAGGACTTATCGCCACCCTTGGAAGTCATACCGGACAGGCCGATGTCCATCATCTGCTTGAACAATTTCATCCCGGCATCGCCCATGGGAGCGAAACCCTTCATCATCGTTTCAATCTGTTCGATGTTGGTGACGCCATCGATGCTGTCCAGAACGGTCTTCACATATTTGTCGTGAATAGGCGTCACATCTGGCAGGCCCAGAAATGCCCGAGCTTCCGCGGGGGTGCAATCGACGTCCAGGCTAACCTTCATCTTGCCAATTCCTTGCCATGGGCTTTCCCGTCTCATGCCGCAACATAGGCCATAATGGCAAATTTTTTGCGCTATCGAGCGGTTGGCGTGCCGGACAAAGGCGATTATCCCTACATGCCAAAGCCGAGAAACAGCGGAAAGGATCCTGCCATGACACTTTACACGCCCGTCGCGACTCTGGAGGGTGACGCCAGCTTCGACGTCTATGTCGCGCGTCCGGCCGACACGCCCAAGGCGGCTATCATCGTCATTCAGGAGATTTTCGGCGTCAATGACGGCATCCGGCGCAAGTGTGATAAGTGGGCGGAGCAAGGGTATCTGGCGCTCGCCCCGGACCTGTTCTGGCGTGACAAGGCGCATGTAGAATTGGACGCTGACCAGCCGGAAGATTTCCAGGCGGCGCTCGGCCATATGCAGCGGCTCGATCAGGACAGCGCCATCCGCGACATCGAAGCCACGATCAGGGCCGCTCGCGCTGAACTGGGCGGCGCCGGGAAGGTGGGTGTCGTCGGCTATTGCCTGGGTGGGCGGTTGGCATTCATGGCGGCTTGCCGAACCGATGGCGATGCCTTTGTTGGCTATTATGGCGTCGGCATCGACAATCTGCTGGATGAACAGCGCGCAATCGGGAAGCCGGTCCTACTTCATATTCCGACAGCCGACGGCTTTGTCCCGCCGGAAGCGCAGGCGAAAATGCACGAAGGGCTAAAGGGGAACCGGCACGTTACGCTGCATGATTATGAAGGGCTGGATCATGGTTTCGCAGCGGAAACGGGTGATCGTCGCCGCGAGGAAGCAGCCCAGTTGGCCGACAAACGAACCGCTGATTTCTTCGCCCAGAATCTGTGAGGCGGCTATAACCGCATACGCCCGATCCCGCGTTGAGCGGGATCGGGAACAGGTGGTCAGACGAACAGCGTCAAGACGCCAACCTGGTGATCAACGATGCCATCGTAAATCATCTTCACCGCAACATAGACGATGACGACCAGGCCAACATAGGCGATCCAGCGGAACCGCTCGATATATTTGGCGATGATGTTGGCTGCGATGCCCATCAATGCAACGGACAGAATAAGGCCAATGATCAGGATGCCCGGATGATCGCGCGCCGCGCCTGCCACGGCCAGCACATTGTCCAGGCTCATCGACACGTCCGCAACCGCAACCGCCCAGGCAGCGGCTGCAAAGCTCTTGGCCGGGCGCAGGCCTGAAATATCATCGTCGCTTGGATCATCGGGCGTATCGCCACCCCGCTTGGGGTGCAATTCACGCCACATCTTCCAGCTGACCCACAAGAGCAGCAGCCCGCCCGCCAGGATCAGGCCGACAATCTGCATCAGCTGCGTCACAACCAATGCAAAGCCGATCCGCAGCACCAGCGCGGCGATGATGCCGATCATGATGACCCGCTGGCGCTGCTGCACCGGAAGCCCGGCCGCCAGCGCGCCCACCACGATCGCATTGTCGCCCGCCAGCAATATGTCGATCATCAGCACTTGGCCAAAGGCCGCGAGCGCCTGGGGCGATCCTATATTACTGAAATCGGTGACAATATGGCCCCAGATATCGGCTGGAGAGCCAAGTCCCTGAGCAGCGGCGGCGGCAGTGGCGAATAGGTCGAACATGGCGGCCTGACGTCCCTTTAGTGGAAATCGGTCAATCGAAAATCTTGTGCGAAACAGGGGGCGGGGGAGGCAGGGATATGCGCCCGCTCCGCCGCACCGTAACGCTTGCGATTACTGGTTCATGGAATCGAAGAAGTCTTCGTTGGTCTTGGAATCCTTCATCTTGTCGAGCAGGAATTCCATGGCATCGATCGTGCCCATCTGCATCAGGATACGGCGCAGCACCCACATCTTGCTGAGCTTGGCCTTGTCGACCAGCAGCTCTTCCTTGCGCGTGCCCGATTTGCCGACGTCCAGCGCCGGGAAAATGCGCTTGTCCGCCACCTTGCGGTCCAGGACGATTTCGGAATTGCCGGTGCCCTTGAATTCTTCGAAGATAACTTCGTCCATGCGGCTACCGGTATCGATCAGCGCGGTGGCGATGATCGACAGCGATCCGCCTTCCTCGATATTGCGCGCAGCGCCGAAGAAGCGCTTGGGCCGCTGGAGCGCGTTTGCGTCCACACCGCCCGTCAAGACCTTGCCAGAACTTGGGACGACCGTGTTATAGGCGCGGCCCAGACGCGTGATCGAATCCAGCAGGATGACCACGTCCTTCTTGTGTTCCACGAGGCGCTTTGCCTTTTCCAGCACCATTTCGGCGACCTGGACGTGGCGCGACGCAGGCTCGTCAAAGGTGGAGGACACAACCTCCCCCTTCACGCTGCGCTGCATATCGGTGACTTCTTCCGGCCGCTCGTCGATCAACAACACGATCAGAAAGACTTCGGGGTGATTGTCGGTAATCGCCTTGGCGATGTTCTGCAGCAGCACGGTCTTGCCGGTCCGCGGCGGCGCGACGATCAGCGCGCGCTGGCCCTTGCCCTGCGGCGACACGATGTCGATGACGCGTGCCGACTTGTCCTTTACGGTCGGGTCGAGCGTATCGAGCACCAGTTTTTCCGTCGGATAAAGCGGCGTCAGATTGTCGAAATTGACACGATGGCGGACGACGTCAGGATCATCGAAATTGACCGACATGAGCCTGGTGAGGGCGAAATAACGCTCCCCATCCTTGGGCGCGCGGATTTCGCCTTCCACCGTATCGCCGGTGCGCAGGCCGAATTTGCGGACCTGATTGGGCGACACATAGATGTCATCGGGACCGGCAAGAAAATTGGCTTCCGGCGACCGCAGAAAGCCGAAGCCGTCGGGCAACACCTCAATCGTGCCCTCGCCCATGATCTGTTCGCCATTTTCCGCCTCGGCCTTGAGGATTGCGAACATCAGATCTTGCTTGCGCAGGGTCGACGCGCCTTCGACGCCCAGCTCCTCCGCCATGGTGACAAGGTCGGCGGGCGATTTCTTTTTGAGGTCCTTGAGGTGCATTCGACTTGAGTCCGATGGAAAGAGGAACTGATATGGAAAGCCAGGGAAAGATGCCCGGCCGCAAATGCCGGGACGCCCACGCCGGACGGCTGGGAAGGATCGTTCCGCGTTTAACGGCGAGCTTTGCAAAAAGTCAAGGCGGCTGGCGAACCTCCAGTCGTCCAAAACAGGATGAAGCTCCCGCTTCGCGCCAGATGGTGCCCAACTTGCGGCGACAGACCGCCCCGCTTCGACCATGATAATATGACCACATCAGGCGGAGAGGTGAGTTTCCTGGAACGGCTGCGTTCCATCGCTGCGTGACTTTGCTGACCTTGGCCCTGCCCGCGATGGCTCAGGAGGAAAATCCGGATCGCAATCGATTTCGGCCGGGAAAGATGGACTTCCTGACGCCCGACGACAGCGCCTTAAGTCCGCAAGCGTTGGCGGCCAAAGTCCATGAGGCGCTGCGACGTTAACGGGGTTGCGGCGCCGAACGTTGCCGGTCGCGGCCCAGAACCTGATCGATCCACTGCTGATCCAGGCGCGGTGGAGTGGGACGAACAGGCCGCGCCTGTGACACCCCCTCCTCCTCCTCGCCCGGCTCCGTTTCTTCCAGCGGCAGCGGCTGCTGCTGACCTGCCTCCACGGGCAAGCCATTTTCATCGACGATCAGGCCGTTATCAGGCTGGCCATAATAGGCTTCCTCGTCCGGCTCCAACTGCCATTCGGGCAAAGTCACCTGCGTTTCGAACTGTTCAACGGGACGGCGCGCTACGGCAACCTTCATGTAATCGGCAAAGGCGCGGGCCGGCGCGCGGCCACCTTGCAGCACCCCGACCGCACGCGCATCGTCGCGCCCCATCCAGACGCCGGTCGTGATGCCGCTGGAAAAGCCGAGGAACCAACCATCCTTGTTGCTGCTGGTGGTGCCGGTCTTGCCCGCCACGGGGCGACCGATCTGCGCTGCCTTCCCGGTGCCGGTGCTGACGGCGGTTTGCATAAGGTCGGTCATGCCCGCTGCCACCCATGGCGCGACCAGCACTCGGCTGGTGTCGTCCTGATGCTGGTACAGCAGCCTTCCGTCGGCAGTCGTCACCTTGGTAATCCCATATGGCGTGACGGCCACGCCCTTGCGCGCAATCGACGCAAAGGCGCGCGTCATGTCGATCAGGCGCACATCGGACGTGCCCAGAACCATGGAGGGATGTGTATTGATGGGCGTCGTGACGCCAAACCGCCGGGCCATGTCGGCGACGGTAGGAAAGCCCACCTCGACCCCCAGCTTCGCGGCCACGGTATTGATGGAATAGGCGAAGGCGGTGCGTATATCGATCTCGCCCGAATAGCGCCCGCTGCTGTTGCGCGGACTCCAGCCGTTGATGTTGACCGGACTGTCGGTCACGCCCGTATCGGGTGTGTAGCCCGATTCCAGCGCCGCCATATAGACGAATATCTTCCACGCCGATCCGGGCTGGCGCGTGGCGGTGGTTGCCCGATTATAGTTGGAGGACACATAGTCGAGGCCACCCACCATCGCACGGACAGCTCCGTCGCGGTCCACCGACACCAGCGCGCCCTGCGTCCCGGATGGGGCATTCGCCTGAATCGCCGCAGTCGCCGCCTTCTGCATGTTGAGGTCGATGGTGGTATAGACTTCCAACGGTTCGTTGGGTTCATCCACCAATATGTCCAGCTGCGGCAGCGCCCAGTCGGTGAAGTAGCGGACGCTGTTCTGCGGCGGTTCGGGCGCCATCTTGACGTCATTCAGGTCTATGCCTGCCCGTTCCGACGGGCTGATCACGCCATTTTCCTGCATCAGGTCCAATACGACCCCCGCGCGGCCGATGGCGGCTTCCGCGTCGGCGGTCGGCGAATAGCTGGACGGCGCCTTGACCAGCCCCGCGATGATGGCTGCTTCTGGCAGGTCGATTGCCGTTGCGGGATGACCAAAGAATTTCCGGCTGGCCGCGTCGATGCCATAGGCGCCACCGCCGAAATAGACCTTGTTCAAATAGAGTTCCAGGATCTGCCGCTTGGAAAATTTGCGTTCCAGCGCCAATGCCAGGATGACTTCCCGGACCTTGCGGCCCCAGCTGTAGCTGTTGTTGAGGAAAATATTGCGCGTCACCTGCTGGGTAATGGTCGACGCCCCCTGCCAGCGTCGGCCCTTACCCCGGTTTTCAACCGCCACCCAGGCGGCGCGGCCCATGCCGATCGGATCGACGCCGGGGTGATGATAGAAACGCCGATCCTCGGTCGACACCATCGCGTCGACCATCACAGCGGGAATCTGGTCATAGGACAGCCACCGCCCAAAGCTTGGTCCCAGCGAAACGATGACGCTGCCATCCGCCGCATGAACGCGGATCATCTGGCCATTGGGCGATGATTTCAGCGATTCATAGCTGGGCAGGGATTGATAGGCGATGACGACTGCGATGACGATGGCAAGCAGCCCGCCCAGCGCCGCGACAATTCCAGCCTTCACGGCTCGCATCAGCCACAGCCTTGCCTTGCCCGGCGTTCCCTTGCTCTTGCCTGATCGTGCCATATGTCTCGCGCAATACCCGCTCAGTCGGAAGGCGGCCAGCGATCATCACGCAGCCGCACGAAAAGCCCTGCTTCTCAAGGAGACTGACGCTTTACCGGGGATGAACGATTATTCAACCTCGCCGCGCGGCTTGAAGTCGAGCGACGCACTGTTCATGCAATAGCGCAGGCCGTTGACGCCCGGTCCGTCGGGAAAGACGTGGCCTAAATGGCCTTCGCACTTGGCGCAGCGTACTTCCGTGCGCATCATGCCATGGCTGCTGTCCCGAATTTCCTCGACGGCATCGATGTCCGTCGGCGCTGTAAAGCTGGGCCAGCCGGACCCGCTGTCATATTTCTCATCGGCATCGAACAGTTCGGCCCCGCATCCGGCGCAATAATAGACGCCCTCGGCCTTGTTGCTGTTATATTTGCCGGTAAAGGCCCGTTCCGTACCTGCCTCCCGCAAGACATGATATTGTTCGGGCGAAAGGCGCTCGCGCCATTCAGCGTCGGTCAGGTTGAGCTTTTCCATCCCGGCAATATGGCGGCGGGGTCACGCCCGTTCAAGCGCTTAACATTGCCTGCGCGCGCTACCGTTCCCGCGCCGCCTGCCGGGTGATCGCCAACAGTTCGTGACGGACCAGCAGGTCGCCCAGCCCCTTGCCCGACCTGCTCGCCCGTTCCGCCTGCGCCAGCCGCTGGATGACGCGAGCGATCCCTTGAGCGTTCCAGAGGCGCACCTGGCGGGTCACCAGCGGTTTGTCCTTCCAGAATATCTGCTTTCCAGCGCTGTCTATGGCCGCCTCCAGCCGCCCGCTGTCGTCAAAGGACATCCTTATGTTGGCGATCAGCATGGCACGGGTGATCAACGGCCGCAGCACCGCCGCCATCGCGGTTCCGGTTTCGACCAGCCTGCCCAGTTCACGGTGCATCGCGGGCAAGTCGCCCCCCAGAACGGCGTTGACCAAAGGAGCCGCGTCGGAATCGGGATTGTCCGCAGACAGGGCGTCCAACGCCTCTGCCGTCGCGTCGCGCGGGCTATCGGGCGACGCATCCAGATAAAGGATCAGCTTTTCGATTTCGCCAGTCATCAGCGCGCGGTTGCCATTGGCAAGATCGACAATGCGCCTGGCCAGTTCAGGCCCCAGACGCAGCCCCCCTTCCCGCGCGATTCCCGCAGCGATCTGCTCCGCCTCGCGCGCGTCAGGCTGATAGGAAGCGAATACCATCGCCATCGGGCTGTCCAGCGCCAGCTTGAGCAATTTGGACGTGGATTTGATCGCGCCTGCGACGGCGATCACCGGGTTGCCCGCCGCTTGGGCCTCCATCAACGCCATGACGGCAGGCAGGGACTCATCGCCCATGCCGTTGATGCGGATCCAGCGGCGATCCCCGAACATGGAAAAGGACGCGGCCTCGTCCGCCAGCCGTGCCGGATCGTCGCGAAGCGCTGATCCATCCAGGTCAACGCGCTCCGCCTGCGCGCCCATCGCCCGTTCCAGCCGTTTGCCCAGCGCCATGCTGCCCGCTTCGTCGGGACCATGCAGCAGGAAGAGGCGAATGTCAGCGGGTGGAGCGTCCAGCGCCTTTTCAATTTGGCCGCGACTGGCCTTCAACGTTGCGTGTCCCGCGCCGCGTAAAGGGCGATCCGCGCCACGATCTGATCGGCCAGGGTCTGCGACAGCCGCTCAAGCGCGGTGTCTTCCGCCGCGATCGTCGCATATTCGCTGGAGGTAACGTCGATGCCGGCATCCGATCCAGCCGTGTCGTCGATCAGCTGAGCGCCCGTGGCGACATCGACCAGCTGATAGCGAGCGCGCAACGTCCGCCGTTCGCGCGTGATGGCCGTATCGGCGCGCAGCCCAAAACCGCTGATCTGGTCGTCCAGCTTCACCACCAGCTTGTAGGTCGGGCCATTGCCGCTCATCGCCGCCAGCCGGTCATTCAGCGCGTTGCGGACCAGCCAGCCGCCTTTTCCTTCGATGGGCTGGACCTCGACATTGCCAAGCGTCTGCGCGACGGCACCGTGGCTGCCGCCGCTATAGACGGGGCGAAGTCCGCAAGCGGAAAGCAGGGCGGCTAGACCGATCAGTGGCAAAATGCGCTTCATGAAACACTCTCTACCCGTTCGGGCCGAGCCTGTCGAAGCCCTGTTCTTCTTTTGAGGAAAAGAGAGCTTTTCGACAAGTTCAGACAACGGTTGGTTGTTAGAGCGCGCTGCGTTTAATCGGACGCAGGTTGCGCGCTCCAGTTTTTTGTTATCGCATCCTTTTAGGCGCAAAACCGGTTCCCACTTTCGCGCACGATGCTTTAGATCACCAGATTCACCAGACGATCCGGCACCACAATCACCTTTTTGGGCGTGGCGCCGTCGAGGATGCGAACCACATTGGGCGCAGCGAGGGCGAGGCGTTCCAGCTCATCCTTGCTCGTTCCCTTGGGAACCGTGATGGTATCGCGCAGCTTGCCCATGACCTGGCAGGCGATGGTAACCTCATCCTCGACCAGCAGCGCCGGATCCACTTCCGGCCAAGCGGCATCCGCTACCAGACCCTGCTCGCCCATGTCCGCCCATGCTTCCTCGGCCAGATGCGGCGTCATCGGCGCGACCAGCAATGCCAGCGCCCGGATCGCCGCGCTACGGCTCGCCGAAGGCTTGGCCTTCTCGATAGCATTGGTCAGCTCATAGATCTTCGCCACCGCCTTGTTGAAGGACAGCGCCTCGATATCCTTGGCAATGCCGTCAATCGTCTGGTGCAGCTTGCGGTCCAGAGCCTTGTCTTCACCTTCGGCCGCCTTGTCCGCCTCTCCAAACAGCCTCCACAGCCGGTTGATGAAGCGCCACGACCCTTCAATGCCGCTTTCGGTCCAGGGCAGGTCGCGCTCCGGCGGGCTGTCGGACAGCATGAACCAGCGCACCGCATCCGCGCCATATTGGGCGATGATGTCATCGGGATCGACAACATTCTTCTTGGACTTGGACATTTTCTCAACGCGGCCGAGAATAGCTTCACGTCCGGTTGCCGCTTCGAAAACCTTATCGCCTCGTTTCTCTATCTCGGAGGGCGCAAGCCACGGACCAATTTCCGTCATTTCTGTCTTAGGATCGTACTGATCGTTCGGCCAAAAGGCTTTGAACTCCTCCTCAGTCATCGCTCTGACGACATTCGGAAGTTTATAAGTCTCGTGCGTCACCATCCCCTGCGTGAACAGGCCGGTGAACGGCTCGGCAAAACCGATCTGCCCCATATGCTGGAGCGCGCGCGTCCAGAATCGCGCATAGAGCAGGTGCAGGATCGCATGTTCCACGCCGCCAATATATTGTCCCACCGGCAGCCACTTCTCGACCGTTTCCCGGTCGAACGGCTTGTCCTTGGGCTGGCTCGCAAAGCGGATGAAATACCAGCTTGAATCCGCAAAAGTATCCAGCGTATCGGTCTCACGCCGCGCGGCCTTGCCGCACTTCGGGCAATCGACATGTTTCCAGGTCGGATGGCGGTCGAGCGGATTGCCCGGAATGTCGAAGCTGACATCCTCCGGCAGCACCACCGGCAACTGCGCCTTGGGCACGCCCACCACGCCGCAATCATCGCAATGGATGACCGGGATCGGCGTCCCCCAATAACGCTGGCGCGACACGCCCCAGTCGCGCAGGCGGAACACGGTCGTGCCGGTCCCCCAACCGCCCTCTTCGGCGCGGCGGATGATTTCGGCCTTGGCATCCTCGACACTCATGCCGTTGAGGAAATCGGAATTTACCAGCTTGCCCGGCCCGGCATAAGCCTCGTCGCCGATGCCCTTGTCCTCGTCACCCTCAGCTGCGACCACGCGCTCGACGGACAGCATATATTTGCGCGCGAAATCCAGGTCGCGCTGGTCATGCCCCGGCACCGCCATCACGGCACCCGTGCCATATTCCATCAGCACGAAATTCGCGACGAACAGCGGCAGCTTGCGGCCGGTAAAGGGATGGATCACCGACCGCCCGGTGTCATAACCCTTCTTCTCCTGCGTCTCGATCTCCGCCGCAGCAGTGCCGCTATGACGGCATTCCTCAGCGAACGCAGCCAGACCCGCATCCTTCGCCTCCAGCGCCAATGCAATCGGATGATCCGCCGCAATCGCCGCAAAGCTCGCCCCGAAGATCGTATCGGGCCGGGTCGAAAAGACCTCCAGTTCCCCGATACCATCCACAGCCTCATCCAGCTTGAAGCGGAATTGCAGACCGACCGACTTGCCGATCCAATTCTCCTGCATCAACCGCACCTTCTCGGGCCACTGATCCAGCGTCTTGAGACCCCCCAGCAAATCGTCGGCAAATTGCGTGATCTTCAGGAACCATTGGCTAAGCTTCCGCTTCTCGACCAGCGCACCCGAACGCCAACCCTTGCCATCGATCACCTGCTCATTGGCCAGCACGGTCATATCGACCGGGTCCCAATTGACCGCGCTTTCCTTCCGGTAAACCAGCCCCGCTTCCATCATGTCAAGGAACAGCGCCTGCTCCTGCCCATAATAATCTGGCTCGCAGGTCGCCAGTTCCCGGCTCCAGTCCAGCGCAAAGCCCAGCTTCTTCAGCTGCGCCCGCATCGTCGCGATGTTGGATCGGGTCCAGTCGCCCGGATGCACCTTCTTTTCCATGGCGGCATTTTCCGCCGGCATGCCGAACGCGTCCCAACCCATCGGATGCAGCACTTCATGCCCGGTCATCCGGCGAAAGCGCGCCAGCACGTCGCCCATCGAATAGTTGCGCACATGGCCGATATGGATGCGCCCGGACGGATAGGGGAACATCTCCAGCACATAGGAACGCGGCTTATCGCTCGTGTCCGACGCCTTGAACGTCTGCTTCTCGTCCCAAACGGCCTGCCAGCGGGCATCGGCCTCAAGCGGGTTGAAGCGCCTTTGCATCTGTATCACGTCCTCAAAATGCATGCGGGCTGAGCTCTTCCAAGCCCAGCCCCCGGTTGTTCAAGAAATTGGAATAAAAGGAATAGCTTATCCCGTGATCGCCATACGGCGCAGGTCGCGGGCCTTGGTCAGGATGATCTCTTCCAGCTTCTGGACGGTAGCGGCCTGTACCGGCGCATCGACCCACTGGCCGCCCTGGCTGACCTGACGGCTGGCGGCCACGCGCAGCGCATCGGCCCGCAGGTCCTGGTCCAGGATCGATACTGTCAGCTTCATGCGCTCATTGGGGCTGTTGGGATTGGCGTACCAGTCGGTGACGATCACCCCGCCGTTCGAATCCGTCTGGACCAGCGGCATGAAAGAAATCGTGTCCAGGGTCGCGCGCCACAAATAGCTGTTGACCCCGATCGTCGTGATCTTGGCCGCGGCAAGATCGGCCTTTGGCCTTTCCTTCGATCCACCGCCACAGGCGGCAAGCGGCAGAAGTGCGGCCAGCAGCAGACCGGCGGATAGAGAGGCAGGAAGGCGGCGGACCATCAGGAATGTCCCATATCTGAAGAAAAACGCCCAGCTTCTATAGAGGACCGGCGGCAATGGGCAAGGGGGGGCAAGGGGGGCCGCTGGCATCCTTCTTCGGTAGAACGGGCTGCGCGCGGGACGCCTGTGTGTTCCTTGCAACAGATTGCACAAAAAGGCCGCACGCACTACCTATCGGGACGTTTCGCGTGTAGAACTTCAAAAAGGTCGGTGGGGAAGAGATTCGCGTCATGCGTGTGAATAGGGGATATATTGCATTGGCAGGCTCGGCGATCGCCGTGGCTGGCTTTATGCTGTCCCCCGCCATTGGCGCAGCGACGGACATTGTGCGCATGCGCGCCAACACGCCTGTCTCCCTCGGTGCACTTGGCAGCATTTCTTCGTTCACACCCACGACGAAGGATCCGCGACTCGCTGCCGCTTATGCCAGGATTGCCGCTTCGGCTGGTCGGCAGAGTTTTCGTTTCACCCCGACCAGCGGCTCGCTCAGCGGCCAGCGGTCGATCACTGTGATGGTGCGTGCAGGCGACGATGATCGCGTCACAGTCAGCCGTACGCTTGATTCGCTCAACATCGCTCCCGTGGCGTTCAGCCTCAATACCGCACATAATTGGCGCAAATTCGCCTTGCCCGAAACGATGGGCCGCAAGGAACTGGACCCGGTTGCGCTGGATCAGGTTGCCGGTGCAAAGAATTTCTCGCTGGATCAGGAACATAAGACCCGGTTCAGCACCAAGGTGATGATCGAAAACCGCCGTGAACCGGGCGAAGCCGTTCGCAATCCGGCTGCGGAAAAGGATTATTCGCTGGATCTGGCCAGCTCCTATTCGCTGACGCGCAACCTGAACGTGACCGCCGGGCTGCGTTATAACAACAGCGTGATCGGTCGGTTGACGCCGATGACCGATGATCGGCAGGATAATCAGGCCGTCTATCTGGGTACGGTCTTCAAATTCTGATCCGCTGACGCTGCATCGGCCCGATTTCCTACATTTCTGATCTCGCGCTAGGCTTGCGGTACTTATTGCAGTCTCAGCTTATCCCGCGACCACGGCAGACCAGCCCATCAATCGCGCCCCATCCCGAAGCGCCGAGCGCCTTCAACATCCTGCGATGACCGGCATTCACGCCCCCCAGCGCCATTACGGGCACTGACGACAGGCGCGCCAAAGCACCAAAGCGCACCCGCCCCAGCGCCCGCGCGCCAGGATGCGACTGCGTGGCGAACAGCGGTGAAAGGAAAATCAGATCCGCCCCGCAACGCTGCGCCGCAGCCAACTCGCGCGCATCATGGGCGGCCATGCTGTGGATGAGGGCGCGATTCCCCCGTCCCCATGTCGGCCCATGCCACCCATCCGCTTTCCAGGCGATTGCCAGCCTTTCCGGTCCCGCGACCAGGATCATCAGCCGCCGCCGACGCGCTATCCGCGCCAACTGATCGAAAAGCATGCGCCGCTCCGCACGGGGGGTGCGATGATGGCGAAAAATGATCCCCGCCTGCCCCCTTGGCAACCTTCCCACCGCCTCCAGCAACGCATCGTTGCCGACGCGTTCATCCGTCATCAGCCAATTGGAAGGCAGATTTTTGCGGTGGCGGCGCGTCATCACCCTCGCCTATAGCAGCCGCCATGACGACTGAAAGCATCGAAGCGGCCGAAAGGCTGAACGCCGTGCGCGACGCAGCGCAGCGCGCCGCCCGCCTGACGGGCCGCACCGCCAACGACATCAACCTGATCGCTGTATCGAAAATGCAGGAAGCCTCCGCTATCCGCCCTCTGATCATGGCGGGACAGCGCAGCTTCGGCGAAAATCGCGTGCAGGAAGCACAGAGCAAATGGCCGCTCCTGCGAACGGAAACGCCCGACATCACGCTGCATCTTGTGGGCCAGCTTCAATCGAACAAGGCAGCCGATGCCGTGGCCCTGTTCGATATCATCCACTCGCTGGACCGCCCTTCCCTGCTGACGGCGCTCGCCCGTGCAATGGATGCCGCCGACAAGCGGGTGCCCTGCTTCATTCAGGTCAATGTCGGTGCAGAAGAGCAAAAGGGCGGTTGTCCGATCGCGGAAACCCCTGCCCTCATCCGCGCAGCGCGGGACGCTGACATTCCGCTGCTCGGCCTGATGTGCGTCCCGCCCGCCGATGTCGAACCGGCGCCCTATTTTGCCCTGCTGGCCAAGATGGCGCGGGAAGAAGGACTGGACCGCCTGTCCATGGGCATGTCAGGTGATTTCGAAACGGCAATCATGCTGGGCGCGACCGACATCCGCGTCGGCACGGCCCTGTTCGGTGAACGCCCAACCACCTGAGTCACAAAAAAGCCCGCTCCGCACGATCGCGGAGCGGGCCTGATGCCTGACGCGGCAGGTTAGAAGCTGCCGCGCAAGGTGATGCCGTACGTCCTTGGCTCACCCAGATAACCAGAGATCAACTGGTTCGCCATCGGCGACGGCGGCGTCAGCGCGAACTGGCCGGTGGTGGAGGTTCCGGGGCTGCTCGATTGCAGCGGGCTGCTGAACGCTACCTGGGTATAATCCTGGTTGAAGATATTCTGCCCCCAGAACTCGACCGCCCAACGCTGCTGCGGCCCACGAATACCGACGCGCGCGTTAAAGACCGCATAGCCATCCTGCACCTTTTCGGGGAACAGGTCCGAACCGGTATTGAAATCGCTGGTCATGCGGCCATCGATGTAGAACAGCGCCGACAAACCGCTCGACCCCAGTTCAGGGGTCCATGCGGCGCTCACCGTCGTCACCAGCTCTGGCGCTTGCGAATTGATCTGGCCCGGCAGCAGCACCAGACCCGACCGCCCGTCGCTTCCCTGATCCAGCGGCACGCTGCCGTCGGCGCTGCCAACCAGCCGGTTGGCGAACTTCGCCCGCGCATAGGTGAACCCGCCGGTCAGGCGAACATTGCGGACCGGCGACGCCGCCAGTTCCAGTTCCACGCCCTGGCTGATAAGGCCCGGCCCGACATCGTCATTGTCGCAGGTTCGCGCGATGGACAAATCGCTTTCGCAACCGTTGATATTCTGCACGATGAAGCTGGTGCCGTTGAACGTATTCAACTGGAAATTCTTGAACTCCTGCCGGAACGCGGCGATGTTCACGCTCCATTTCGGCTGCGTATATTTCAGGCCGATTTCAAAGGAATCCACCTTTTCAGCGGCAAATCGCAAACTGGTCACATCGGCGTTGCTGCGGGGCGAAAATACCGCGGGAACCGGATTGACGCCGGTGGTGCCAAGCTGGAACCGATCCAGATTATAGCCACCTGCCTTATACCCCTTGGAATAGCTGCCATAGACCAGCATTTCGTCCAGCGGCTTCCAGGACAGCACCGCTGTCCCCGAAAACTCACCGTCGCTGATCCTGTCGTTCAGGTTCAGCGCGTTAAGGCCGGTCGAGCTGTTACCCAGGCAGCCAAGCGTCAATATGCCGCCCGCCAGCGCTGCAGCCGATCCCAGCGCCTGAGTGGTCGCCAATGTCGGCAGGCTGGACGCCTGCAACGCCGCGCAGGTCGCGTTATTATTGTTCAGATCGGCCGAGAAACGCTTGGTCTCATGCGTGTAACGCAGGCCCAGCGTCAGATCGAGCTGCTTGGTAATATGGATGATATTGTGCGTGAACAGCGCCCAGTTTTCGCTCTTCTGACGATAGACGGAGCCGACATCCCCGGTCCCCGACGGGATGGCGGCCAGCGCGCGCAATCCATTGCCCAGTCCGGTTGAGATCGCTCCCGCTTGCCCCGCGCCGACGGCGGGGGTCAGCGCTGCATTAAGCTGCGCCTGCGTCCCGGTGATCAACGCCTGCGTGGCCAGCCCGCTGCCACAGGCGGCGAGTTGTGGAGCGGTCAAATTACTGTTGACCGCCGCGCCCGCCATCAGGCGGCAAGCGGCAAAGCGACCATAATCCGCGCCAAAGACGATATTGTCCTCCAGCGTCAGCTTTTCATTCGCATAATAGCCGCCGACCAACCAATCGAGCACGTCGTTGAAGGCCGATCCCTGCGCGCGCAGTTCCTGGGTAAAGGTCTTGAACTGGCGATAAGTGTCGGGATCGCGATAGAGCAGGTCGGCCCCGCTATAATCATAATCGCCATAGTCCTGGCTCTTATAATCGCGATAGGCCGTGATGCTGGTCAGCTTCACCCCGTCCAGATCATAGTTGACCTCGCCCGACAGGCCCCAATCCTTGACCTTGCTGACATAGTTGCGCCCTTCGGTGATCGTCAGGTCGCGGTCATAGGGATCGGATGGAAAGACGCTGCCCTGCCCCGACAGGATGGCGGCGATGCGATTGAAAGGTGCGGTGGCGTAGCCGCCGCCGGGCAGCGGTTGCCGTTCGCGCGTTTCGATATAAGCCGCGCCGCAACAGCTTTCATCGCGGTTGGTATAATCCCCGATCAGGCGGATGGAGAGCGCGTCATTGGGTTCAAACAGCGCCTGCCCGCGCAGAAAATAGCGGTCGCGGTCGTTCGTTTCACCGACCTTGTCTCCATTTGTGTCGACCAGGTCGAAAAAGCCGTCCCGCTTCGACCACACGCCGTCCAGGCTGAGCGCCAGGCTGTCGGTGACGGGACCGGTGATGCGCCCTGCGAGCCGCCAAAAGTCATAATTGCCGTAAGTGACCTCAGCCTTGCCTCCCAGCTTGAATTCCGGGGCCTTGCTGATGATGTTGATCAGGCCTGCCGACGCGTTGCGTCCGAACAATGTTCCCTGCGGCCCGCGCAGCACTTCGACCCGCTCAATCTCGCCCAGTTCATTAAGGCCTGCGCCAGTGCGGGAGCGATATACGCCGTCGATAAATACCGCGACGGAGCTTTCCAGCCCCGGATTGTCGCCGACCGTGCCGATGCCGCGCACGCGGGCCGAAGCATTGGCTTCCGATCCGGTAGATGACACCAGCAGCGAAGGGGCCAGCTGGTTCAGGCTGCGAATGTCGCTCGCCCCGCTATTCTGCATGGCCTGCCCGCTTACGGCGGACACAGCGATCGGCACGTCCGACAAGGGACTGGCCCGGCGGGTCGCGGTGACGATGATCACGGCGCCATTGTCTTCAACGGCAGCCTGTTCCGCTGCTTCCTGTGCGTGAACGATGGAAAATGGGGCGGTCAAGGCCGCCAGTCCGACCGATAGCAGCCAGAAATTCTTGTTCATGACAGACCCTTTCTCTCCTGGAACGCATGGTATTTCCACGTCGTCACCCATGTATGATTATGCAGCTACGAACGGTCTAAGACAAGCAAAGCAAACCATTCTTCCCTTAATTGCTCACCAGCAGTCGAGCGCTCCTCTACAATCGATACAGTCAACAAGTTTAAAACCAGGTTTCCGTAACGGTCCGCTATGCGAGCGGAAAGCGCAGCAATCGGTCGGCAAGCGGCACCAGCGCTGTCGCGCCCGGCCCCACGGCGCGGCGGATTTCTCCATGACCGGCATCCAGGCCCCCGGTCAACGTGCCCAAAGCGGGTAGAATCAGCTTGGACGACGATCCGACGAAGCAGCGCCGCGACACATGCCGACCGCGCAGCGACAGCCGCAGCTTTGGATGGAAATGGCCTGAAATTTCGGGACGCGTATCGGCGGGATCGGCTTCGTGCCGCAGCCAGATGCCATCCACCTCCGCTTCCGCCAGCCGCCGCCCGCCGGGGGTCGCCGTCATGCCGATATCATGATTGCCCGTGATCCAAACCCAGTCGACCTGTTCTGTCAGTGCCGCCAGCCGCGCCCGCGCTTTCGAAGGCAGCCGGGCCGGGCCATCCGCGTCGTGAAAGCTGTCGCCCAGCGACCAGACCGACTGCGCGCCGGTCCGCTCCACCAGCGCCGCGATCAGCTCTAGCGTGGCCTGGCTGTCGTGCGGCGGCAGGAACTGGCCGAACCGTCCGAACCAGCTGGCCTTTTCAAAATGGAGGTCGGCCACCAATAATGCGCGCTTTGCAGGCCAAAAGAGCGCCGCTTCGGGCAGCGCCAAAAAATCGTGACCTGCGAACGAAAGGGGAACCATCGCCCGCCTATGCGCGCTTGCGCCGCGTCTTTCAAGAGGGCGGCGGAGCGGCTATGGGGCCGACATGCCCGCTCCCTTCACCATCGCCGCGCTTTACCGTTTCGCCACCTTTCCCGATCCTGACCGACTGGCGCGGGAATTGCGCGCTGTCTGCGCCGAATTGCAGACCTGCGGCACGCTGATCATCGCGACCGAAGGGATTAACGGCACTGTCGCGGGCAGCGAAGACGCCATCGCCGCCCTGATCGCGCATATCCGCACATTTCCGGGCTGCGTCGATCTGGACGTCAAATATGCGACGGCGATCGAAGCGCCTTTCGCCCGCATGAAGGTAAAGGTGAAGCGTGAGATCGTGACGCTGGGCGCAGGGGAACTGGACCCCGCCCACCAGGCTGGCCACCATCTCGATCCCGATGCGTGGAATGCCTTGATCGCCGACCCCGACACCGTCGTCATCGACACCCGCAACGCTTATGAAGTGTCGGTAGGCAGCTTCGCAGGCGCGATCGATCCAGGCACCCGTTCCTTTGGAGACTTCCCCGCCTGGTTCGATGGTTTTGCGCAAAAACTGCGGGACGAAGGCCGGACGCCAAAGATCGCGATGTTCTGCACCGGCGGCATTCGCTGCGAAAAATCAACGGCACTGGTCCGCGCGCGCGGCTTTGACGATGTCTATCATCTACGCGGCGGCATTTTGCGTTATCTGGAGGAAATGCCGGAAAGCCAAAGCCGATGGCAGGGCGAATGCTATGTCTTCGATGAACGGGTGGCGGTGGGACACGGCCTGAAATCGGGTAGCCATGACCTCTGCCGCGCCTGCGGCCTTCCCCATCGCCGGGACGAAGATCATGCCTGCCCGGCACGCGACTGACTCTGCGATCAGTCCGTAAAACGATGCAACGCTGATCCATGCGCCCGCAGCCAGGCACGCGCTGGCCGGGGGTCCTCGCCCAATATACGCTGATGGGCCGCATGAAAGGCCGGGCTGTGGTCCATGTGCAGCAGATGCGCCAATTCATGGGCGACGGTGGCCCTGCGCACGTCCGGCGGGCACAGGATCAGCCGCCAGCTGTAACGGATGCCGCCGCTGGCAGAACAACTGGCCCAGCGGCTGCGCGGGTCGCCAATGCCCACCGACGCGACGATCAGCCCATGATCCTGCGCCATGGCCAGCGTGTCGGTCTCCAGCACCGCCCTGGCCCGCGCTTTGAGCCAACGAACCACCCGTTGCGGCACGGATTCAGCCGCGCCACCGAGCAGCAGCTGGTTGTCCTCAACCCGGATGCTGCGGGACGTTCCCGCCGTCCAGCATATCCGCAGGTCGCGCCCTTCGAACGGAAATGTCACGCCGTCGTCCAGCGTCACCAAGGCGGGTTGGGCAGCCAGTTGTGTCCGAACCCAGCCTTCATGCCCCTGCGCCCAGCCCAGCGCGCGCTTGACGTCGGCGCGAAGGGGCAGGGACAGCCGCAATTCACCCAGCGCCCGGTCGAGTGAGAGGCGGTAGGTTTTCGCCTTGGCCGACCGGCGGACCCGCACCGGCACCGTCACGCCATCGACCAGGATCGCGCCGTCAGATTTCGCGATCGACAAGATGGTTTTCCCAGTCGCCCGCATCCGCTTCGGCCACTGTCCAACCGCGCACCGACTGACGGGCGCGATGCACCGATTCCCTGTCGCCGCTGATCAGATAATGCCATTCCGGCAATGGCTGTCCCTCTTCCCGCAGCCGATAGGCGCAGGTGCGCGGCAGCCAGCTCAATGTCTTCACCTTCTGCGGCGTCAGGCGGACGCAGTCAGGCACGAAGCGGCGGCGAACCTTGTAGTTGGAACAAAGCCCGCTGTGGCGGTCCAGCAGCTTGCAGGCCACATTGGTGGGGTAGATGCGACCGCTGTCCTCATCCTCGGCCTTGTGCAGGCAACATTTGCCGCAGCCGTCGCACAAGGCTTCCCACTGTGCCCGGTCCAGCTGATCAAGAGGCTTTTCCCAAAAATCCAACTGTCACTTGACCCATTTTTCCAGGAAAGCGAGCACTGCGTCCGGCCCTCCTTCATCCTTGTCCGCCGTTCCGGGATCGTCCACCGGGACCAGCGCCACCGGTTCTCCGTCCGGGCCGAACAGATAGGGCGTGCGGCTGTGGCTGACCAGATAATCGCTCGTGCCCTTGGCCTCTTCCTTGCCATAGACGACGACGAAATCCTTCGCCACCTTGGCAATATCGTCCTTGCTGCCGGTCAGGCCCGTCAGGCGCGGATGAAAAGCGGCAACATAGGTTTTGATCACCCCTGGCGTGTCGCGTTCGGGATCCAGACTGATGAAGATCGGCTGGACCTTAGCAGCCCGCGCTGGGTCCGCTTTTTCAAATCGGGTGAAGGCCTGCATGATGCGCTGCAAGTCCACGGGGCAGACGTCAGGACAATAGGTGTAACCGAAATAGACCAGGCGATAGCTGCCCTTGAAATCGTCCCAGCGGACTTTCGCCCCGTCCTGGTTGGTCAAGGTAAAGGGCGCGCCGATCCGCGCCCCGGCCAGATCGCCGGGCGCGCTCTGGCTGCTGTTGGAGGCATCTCCGCCCCCCATATTGCAGGCGGTCACTAGGACGCCAAGGGACAGGGCGAGCGGTAAAAGCGCTTTGTTCATGGCGCCGCCAGCCATGCCCTGCTATCCCCCATTTTGCAAATCCCAACGGGGCTATAAGACGATGACAGGATGTTTTTCGCATTGGATGGGCGTGGGCCGCGCAGCCGCCCTGGCGCTGGCGCTGCTTTCTCCGGTCGCCGCGCATGCGCAATTTTCCGACAATTACAATTTCCTCAAGGCCGTGAAGGATGCCGACGGCCAAAAGGTGACGGATCTGATCCAGAAACCCGGCTCCACGGTCATCAACAGCCGCGATGTCACCAGCGGCGAAACCGCGCTCCACCTGGTGATCGCGCGGCGGGACGCCACCTGGCTCGCATTCCTGCTGGGCAAGGGCGCCAATCCCGACATTGCCGACAGGGACGGCAACACCCCGCTGATGGATGCGGTGCAGACCCGGTTTGAAGATGGCGTTCGCACGCTGCTGACCCATGGCGCTCAGATCGACAAGACCAACAATAGTGGTGAAACGCCCCTGATCCGGGCAGTTCAGTTGCGCGATATCGGGCTGACCCGGCTGTTGGTGGCCCAGGGCGCCAATCCCGACCGGCGCGACACTCTGGCAGGCATGTCAGCGCGCGATTATGCAAAGCGGGACGGCCGCACCGCCGGGCTTGAGGAAGCGTTGAGCGCCGCCACGAACAAGGCTGCGCCCAAGGGTCCCGTCCAAGGCCCGGTATTCTGACATTGGCTACAGCGACGGGCGCGACCGGCGGTCGCCCGTCGCCAATCGTTTCCGACCCCTTGTCCGCGCGCCCGCGTCTCACCATCTTATGCCTGTATCCGTTGCGCGACGAGGAAGGCGATGGACGGCAAACGCATCCAGATCGAAAAAGCCTGGGAACAGGCGCTCGGTAACATCTTCAAACCCTATACCGGTAGTGACCGCGACACTGTGGCTCAGGCGATCGACGCCTTTGGCTCATCGCTGGGATCAAGCAGCTACGAAATTCGCAAGCATATGGCCCGCACGGCCGCGCGGCAGGGGTCGTCGACCCTTGGGCGATGCCTGGCCGACGAATATTGGGGCAAGCGCCTCTACTGATCCACCTTCACCAGCGAAGTTCAGTAGCATGGTCCGGGTCGGCGATGGCGGTCAGCCTTCGCGCCGCACGGCGGGCAAAGCGTAACGTTTCCGCCTTGCGCCGCGCAGCCGCCAGCGGCTCGATCGGCGCCGGGCGGAGCAGTTCGGCATCATATTGATCGGCAACGATCAACCCGGTGCGATCCGGCCACAGCGCATCGCTGTCGAAGGGCGACAGATCGAAACCCGCTGGAACGGCCCAGAAGAACCGATCGCAAAAGTCGAAATATTCGGGCCACTTCATGTCAGCCAACAGGTCTGCGCGGCTGCATTTTATTTCGACGATGGTGATCCGCCCGGCACTGTCGAGCGCCATGATGTCCGCTCGCCTGCCGTTGGGAAGCGGCACTTCCAATATCCCGCTCATGTCATGCCGAACAAACAGGCGCAAAGTGCCACGCGCGACCGCAATCGCAGTGCCGTCGGTCAAGGGCGAGCAGCCATCGGGTGAGGTAGATGCCAGTGCGGTCATCGCGGTATATTAGGGCATCGCGCGGAAAAGTGGGAACCGGTTTTCCGCGAAAAGCGATGCGACAACAAAGATATGAGCAAGCTGCGCGATTCACATGTCGCGCGGCTTGCTCCAGAACAGGGAAGGAACAAAAGAAAAGGCCGATTCGGCATGTCCCGAACCGGCCTGCTTCATCTCTGCTGCCCCGGCTGGATCAGCGATAGAAAATATGATTGTCGATCGCAGCCAGCTTGGCCTTGCCCCAGCCGGGCGAAACACGGCGGGCGTGGAAAAAGAGAGCGCCTTCTGCCTGGCTGTCCCAGGCGTCTTCCATCGCGATCTGGGCGATGGCCACCGCCCGGCGCCAGCTCTGGCTTGCCGTCGGGATGGCCGGCATGCCGCGACCGCGCACAAAGCTGAACTGGCCGGGCTGATAAACGACGCCGCACAGGCTGCTGGCGAAACGACCCGACTTGGCGCGATTGATGATGACACGCGCCACGGCCAGCTGGCCTTCCAGGCTTTCGCCCTTCGATTCGAAATAAACCGCTCCGGCAAGGCACTTCATGTCGCCTTCCAGCGATTCTGCTTCACCCTGGGCGTTGACCATTGCGGCCAGATTATCCGCCTTGAAATCGGCGCTGTCGGAAAGGGGGGCCAGCGGCTGCGCGACTTCGCGCGGCGCGGCGAAAACGACGGCGGGCTTCGTGGCCACCGACGGAGCTGCATTCAGCTCTGAAATAGCTGGGATCATTTTGGCCGAAGGAGCTGCTTCACTGGCGCTCGACATATCGGCTGCGGTGACCGCCGCACTGGCGGACAAGGCAAATGCCGCGGCAATCGCGGCCTTCAAACGGTAACTCATTACTTCTCAAAAACGTGCGGTTCTTGGCCAGGGACGTCGCGTAAACCCCTACTCGCATCGACGTCAGGCCGCCCCCCGTCTGCGTGTTTACCGTGCCCGCCCCCCACGGGCGAAAACGGCAACCTGCGCGTTCAGCGTGCGGGGCCAGTGCCTTCCCGCGCGAAAAGAGTCAACGATCAGCAGATCGTTTCAGCGGCGAACCGTTCCGCTTCCGCGATATCGAGTTCAATGATCCACAGGTCGGGGTCTGATCGGCGGCGACGTGCAATATATTGCGACAGCGCTTCACCGCCCTCTGCCGGATCGGGTCCGCAGCGCGCCAGGCGGTAGCCCCCATCCAGGTTGGGAACACGCTCGAAAAGACCCGATTCCCGTCCCTTTTCAACAGCCTGGACCAGGATGACGCCGCTAATTTCGTCCCCCTTCACCAATATCGTGGCAAATCCTCCAGCGGCTGCGGCACGGCGAACCAGCACGCCGATCAGCATGGCGCTGGTCAGCCGGTCAGCCTGCATAGCCCGGCAATGATGACAGCGGGAATTGCGACCGCATGAATGTGCCGGTCCCGCGTCCCACTTCCTCCCCCTCCATGTCGATCAGGCTCGCTTCAGCGACAAAGACTCGGCGCTTGCCGCTGATCCATCGTCCTTCCGCGCGAATCCGGCCCGGCCCGATGGGGCGCGTAAACAGCAGATTGAACGCGGTGGTCAGCAGGAAACGATCACTGACCAGGCTGTTGGCGGCATAAAAGGCCGCATCGTCCAGCATCTTGAAATAGACCGTCCCATGGATTGCCCCGGCCGCATGGAACTGGCTTTCATCGACATCAAATTCGATCACCGAATGGCCCGCTTCGGTGATGACCAGCTCTGACCTGAACAATTTGTTGATCGGCGCCGACTGGTACAGATGTTCCAGAGCGCGGAAATGCGCCGCTTCGCCGCTGGGAATGGCCGCCCCGTCAGGCCGCGTCACGCGCTTCGCCCCCGGCCAGCAGCGCATGCAACGCTTCTGGTGAGTTGGCCCCGCGTAACCGGGCGACATGTCCTTCTTCCCTCAAATAACGCGACACGCGGGCCAGCGTCTTGAGATGCTCGGCACCGCTGTCGACCGGGGACAGAAGGGCAAAGACGATATCGACCGGCGCATCGTCAACGGCGTCGAACGGCATCACCGGGTCGAGCAGGGCAACCACGGCGCGCATCCGGTCAAGGCCGGGGATTTTCGCATGGGGGATGGCGACTCCGCCGCCAAAGCCGGTGGAGCCCAACCGTTCCCGTTCGAACAGGGCTTCGGCCACTGCCGAGGCATCCAGTCCATAAGCCGTCGCGGCAAGCTGCCCCACCTTTTGGAAAAGCGCTCTTTTGCCATTGACCGACAGGCTCGTGGCAAGCGCGTCAGGCGCGAGGATATCGGTGAAATGGACCATGACCAACCCGGAACAGCCGAGCCGCGCCCGGATTCATCAAATTGCGCGTTACTCGGGAATATGAAGCCCGGCCCCATAAGCCGCCCGCTGACCAAGGTCAACCGGCGGCCCAGGGCAGGGCCTGTTGGGTCAGACCTGCGGTTCGACCCATCCGATCGTGCCATCCTGGCGACGATACACCATATTATAGGCCGCCGTTCCTGCGTTGCGGAACAACAATGCATTCGTATTGCGCAGGTCCAGCATCATCACCGCGTCGGATACGCTGGCTTCCGGGATGTCCACGCGCGTTTCCGCCACGATCAGGGGTGCTTCGGCAGGTTCTTCCTCGATCTCTGCCCCAGCAAAGATCGTATAACCGGCCCCATCCAGACCGTTGAGCTCAAATCCGTTGGCGCGCTGGGCCTCGGCCGCGACTGCCTGCTGGTGCCGATCCTTCAGTCGGCGCAAATAACGGGTAAGTTGCCTTTCAATCCGCTCAGCGGCCTGGTCAAAGGCGGGATGGGCTTCCTGCGCTTCTCCTGAACCCTTCAGGATCAGGCCAGTCATGACATGGCAGACGATGTCGCAATGGAAGGCTCCATGGGGAGCAGGCCGGAATGTGACCTGAGCGGAAATCGTGCGGGCGAAATATTTCTCGGCCATCGTTTCGAGCCGGGTCCAGACATGCTGCTTCAGCGCGTCGCCTGTGTCGACCTGATGCCCGGAAACACGAATATCCATATATCATCTCCTTGTTCTTGCCGGGCCGCCGGACAGCAACCCGGTTGGCGGAAGCCAGGAGAGCGGGTTTTAAGACCCGGCCTTCAGGCTTCTTCCAGCCAGAGCGGCTTTGCGAGCGTCGCGATGAACGCTGCATGCCGTTCCAGTTCCGCCACGCTCGCCTGAAATATGCGCGCGGGGCGAACAGGGCGAACCGCGACAAGGGTCGCAAGTTCCACCTGAATAGCGTCATTCTCCTCCTGCTGTGCCAAGCCCAGGCCAATCTGACGGCCGCCCGTCAGTTCGATATAGAGTTGAGCCAGCAATTCGGCGTCGAGCAGCGCGCCATGCTTGATGCGGTGGCTGCGGTCGATGCCATAACGGCTGCACAGCGCGTCAAGGCTGTGCTTCGCGCCCGGATGCAGCTGGCGCGCAATGGCAACGGTGTCGATCATCCGGTGCAGGCCGATTTCGGGCAAACCGCACCGTTTCAACTCATGATTGAGGAAGCCGAAATCGAACCGGGCATTGTGGGCAACCAGATGGCTGTCCTCCAGAAAGGTCAGCAACTGCTCCGCCCCGGCCGAAAAAAGCGGCTTGTCCTTCAGGAAGACATCGGAAAGCCCGTGCACAGCCTCAGCCGCCGACGGCATCGGCCTTTGTGGATTATAATATGCGTGGAACGTGCGCCCGGTCGGCACGCGGTTGAACAGTTCGATGCACCCGATTTCCACCAGGCGGTCACCTGAAGCGGGATCAAGCCCGGTCGTTTCGGTATCGAAAATAATTTCGCGCATTGGCCTCTTTTAACCGATTCTGGCCGGATTCCTCTTATCGGCCTGTCTTGGCCTCAAGGCAAGCGACCAAGCGACGCACTTGCGCCCGTGTGGACGCAAATGTCGTTCCGCTATTGATCACATGGTCGGCGCGGCGACGCTTTTCGGCGTCGGGCGTCTGAAGGTGCAGGATCCGGCGGAATTTCGCGACCGTCATGCCCGGCCGCGCCAGCACGCGCTTGCGTTGTTTCCAGGCGGGGGCCGTGACCACGATGACGCCCGCCACCTTCCTGTCATGATGCTTTTCGAACAACAGCGGTATGTCGAGCACGACGAAAGCACGCGCTCGATGACGGCGCAGGAAAACGACACGCCTTTGCGCCACCACGGGATGGACGATCGCCTCCAGGGCCTTCAGCTCATGGGGATGCCCAAACACCGCCGCGCCCAGCTTGACCCGGTCAACGCCCGCGGGGCCAGTGGTGCCGGGAAAGCGCGCTTCGATCGCCGGGATCAGGTCGCCGCCAGGTCCCTGCAACCGATGCACCTCGGCATCGGCGTCGAACACCGGCACGCCTTCCCGCCGCAACATGCGCGCGACGGCTGACTTGCCCATGCCAATCGACCCAGTCAGTCCGTAGATCTTCATCGCTCAGGCGGCGAGGAGCAGGGCGCGCAGTTCCTCATCCCTTTCGCGGGGCGCTTGCGCGTCAAAGAATATGTCGAATGCCAGCGCTGCCTGCCCGATCAACATCTCCAGGCCATCCAGCACTTTGAGGCCACGCGCCCGCGCGCCGGTCAGCAAAGCCGTCTCCAACGGCGCATAGACTATGTCATATACGGTTGCCCCGTCCGCCAGGGGTTTCAGGTCAAGGTCCAGCGTCGGCTGGCCCACCATGCCCAGCGAACTGCTATTGACCAGCAGGTCGGCGGGCGGCAGCGCGTCGGTCATTCCAATGACCCGGCCCTTGATCCCGGCCCGGTCAAGCAGCGCCTGCCCCTTTGCAGCGTCCCTCACCATGATGGTGATGTCGGCAACGCCCAGACTCGTCAGCGCAAACAGGATCGCTCGGGCCGCACCGCCAGCGCCAACCAGCACGGCGCTCTCACCCTTCCATTTGTCCCGCAAAAGCGGCTGGAGGAAACCGCCTGCATCCGTGTTGGTGCCGATCAACGGCCCGCCGGTTTCACTGGCGATAGTGTTCATCGCGCCGATCCGTTCGCGCACCCCGCCTGGGTCGTCGGTAAAATCCATGACCGCAATCTTGTGGGGAATGGTGACGTTGCACCCCAGCCAGTCCGGGTCTGCCCTTCGCGCCAGGAAATAGGCGGCCAACCCTTCGCTCGTCACATGAGTCTTGCGATATTCCGCCTCGATCCCCAGGCATTCGAGCCAGAAATTGTGGATGAGGGGCGATTTGCTGTGCGCGATCGGATCACCGATCACTTCGGCATAAGGAAGCGTGTCAGTCATGACGGCAGAACGCCCCGTATCCGCAGAAAGTCAAGCAAGGGGAGCAGGGGCAGGCCCTGAATCGCAAATTGGCTGCCCTCAATCCGGCTGAACAGCTGCGCGCCAGGCCCTTCGATCCGATAACAACCGACACACCAGCGGCATTGGTCCCATTCGCTGTCCAGATAGGATGTAATGAAGGCGTCGGACAGCGGCCGCACGGTCATGCGCACCCGTTCAATATGCCGCCAGATCGGCTCGCCGTTCATCACGATGACGGCGGCGCTGTGGAGGTGATGCACCTTTCCCGACAGCAGCTTCAATATCCGTTCGGCGTCCGCCCGATCCACTGCCTTGTCGATCATAGTCCCGTCGGCCAGGCTCAGCGTCTGATCGCAGCCCAGCACCAGGGCGCCAGGCACGCGCCGCGAAACCCGCAGGGCCTTCAATTCGGCCAATGCATCGGCCAGCGCCCGCGCGTCCAGCCCATCAGCGCGCAGGGCGTCCTTCGCTGCATCTTCATCCACGCCAGGGGACAGCGCCTCGAACGGCACCTGCGCGGCCTGCAAAAGCGCCCGGCGGCTCGAACTTTGCGACGCCAGCACGATCATATGTCATTTCCTTCCGCCAATACGCGGTCATTGAACAGGTTGATGATCGCCGCGGCTGCTTCCTCGATCGACCGGCGAGTCATGTCGATCACCGGCCATCCATTGTCGGCGAACATGCGACGGGCAAAGGCCAGTTCATCCTGCACCTTCTCAATATTCACATAGCTGGTTTCGGGCGCCTGGTTGAGCGAAAGCAAGCGATTGCGGCGGATCTGCACCAGCCGTTCCGGGCTTACGGTCAGGCCGACGACCATCGGATGCTTCAGAGAATAGAGGCTTTGGGGCGGGGGCGATTGCAGCACCAGCGGGATATTGGCGGTTTTATATCCCCTGTTGGCCAGATAGATGGAGGTCGGCGTCTTGGACGCGCGCGACACACCGGCCAGGACGATATCGGCCTCTTCCCAATTTTCATGACCCACGCCATCATCATGCGCGATGGTGAACTGGATCGCCTCGATCCGCGCGAAATAGGCTTCGTCCAGGATATGCTTGCGACCGGGGCGATTGCGGGTTTCCTGGCCCAATATGTTGGACAAGGCATCGGTAACACTGTCGAGTGCGGCGACGTGGGGTAGTCCCAGTGCGCGGCATCGCGTCTCCAGCCGCCGCCGCAACTGGTGATTGGACAGGGTGAAAAGTACAAGGCCCGGATTGGCCGCGATTTCCTCCATGATCCGGTCCAGATGGACGTCCGAACGGACCATCGGCCAGAAATGGCGCACCGCCTCCACATTTTCGAACGCGCCGATTGCTGCCTTGGCAATATTTTCCAACGTTTCGCCGGTGGAGTCCGACAGCAGATGAAGATGGATGCGCGACATGGAGCATATCTCTGTGTGGAGCCTGTGGATAAAGCAAGGGATAGGTTGCGGAGAAAATCGAGCTGATTTCCCTCTCTCCGATCAGCCTGTTTTTATCCACAGCCCTTCAACAAACCCTCATTTTCATCCACATGCTGTGGATAATGGGAATAACCACCGTGAATCGACGGGGTCGAACCGCCACTAAAGAGTCAAGCTGTTGGCAAATCCGGGCGCAGCGCATAAACCCCACTGCCAAGCGGCCTACTATCTCCATCATCCTATTTAGAATCTAATTAAGAGAGTATATGTCGGGACCAGATATGGGCCATATAAGCGGTACTTCACCCAAGCCGCTGCTTTCCGTTCTGAAAGGTAATCGACCCACCGTGCCGCCAATGTGGCTCATGCGGCAGGCGGGGCGATATCTGCCTGAATATCGCAATCTGCGCGCGGAAAAGGGCGGGTTCCTCGAACTGGTCTATGACAGTGCGGCGGCTGCGGAAGTCACGTTGCAACCGTTGCGCCGGTTCGGCTTCGACGGCGCGATCCTCTTTTCCGATATATTGATCGTTCCCTACGCCATGGGTCAAAATCTGTGGTTCGAAACGGGGGAGGGGCCACGGCTCGCGCCAACCCTTGATCAAACCGACCTTGCCGCGCTGAAACCCGATTTCACCCGCTTTGACGCAATCTATGAAACGGTGCGGCAGGTGAAGGCGGCACTCGACCCCAATGTGACCTTCCTCGGCTTTGCAGGCAGCCCCTGGACGATCGCCACCTATATGGTCGCAGGGCAGGGCAGCAAGGATCAGGGCGCAGCCCGGCGGCTTGCCTATCAGGACCCCGCGCGCTTCGGCGCGATCATCGATGCTATCGTCGATGCCACCGTGACCTATGTGTCCGGGCAGATCGATGCGGGCGTAGAAGCCGTGCAGCTGTTTGACAGCTGGGCCGGCAGCCTTGCGCCGCTACAGTTCGACCGCTGGGTGATTCAACCCAACCGGGCCATCGTCGAAAGACTGAAACGCCTGCACCCGAACATTCCGATAATCGGCTTTCCCAAGGGGGCGGGGGCGAAGCTGGCGGATTATGCGACGGGCACGGGCGTCGATGCCGTGGGCGTTGACGAAACCGTCGATCCCCACTGGGCCAACCGCACTTTGCCTGTCGGGCTGCCGGTTCAGGGAAATCTCGACCCGCTCGCACTGATTGCTGGGGGACGTGCGGTGGAAGACGCGGTGGACAATATCCGGGCTGGATTCGCAGGTCGCCCGCATATCTTCAACCTGGGCCATGGCATCCTGCCCGACACGCCGATCGCGCATGTCGAAGCCTTGATCGCCTATGTCCGGCAAGGAGGAGGGGGCTGATGCCTTATCTTGGCGCTGCCTATCTGTGGGTGAAGGCCGCCCATCTGATCTTCGTCATCTTCCTGATGGCGGGATTGTTCATGATGCCGCGTTTCTTCGTCTATCACCATCAATGCCCAGTGGGATCGGAAGAGGACCGCAAGTGGATCGATCGGGAACGGCGCCTGCTCAAGATCATCCTCAACCCTTCGCTGATACTGGTCTGGGTCTTTGGCCTGATGTTGATGGTCGAAATCGGCGCGTGGAGTTTGGGCTGGTTCCACCTGAAACTGCTCTTTGTCCTGGGTCTGTCGGCCTATCATGGCTGGATCGCCAGCTACACGAAAAAGCTGTCCCAGGGCTTGCGGCCACTCACCGAAAAACGGTTGCGTCTCTTGAACGAGATACCCGGCGTCGCCGCAGCCGTCATTGTCGTCGCGGTGATCGTCAAGCCGTTCTGAATCTGATCAGGCCGCCGGGTTGACGGCGATATTGTCGATCAGCCGCGTGCGCCCCAGCCTGGCCGCGCCCAGCAGCCGGGCCGGTCGATCCAGCACTGCCATCGGTTCCAGCGTTTGCGCGTCGCACAGGCTCACATAGTCGACGGGATCGAATCCATGCGCGGCCAGCATGGCGATTGCCCTGGCAATGGCCGCATCGACCGCTGCGCCCTTTTCCATCTGCCGCGCGGCTTCCCCCAATGCGCGGGGGAGGGCCAGGGCATTATGCCGTTCGTCTTCGCTCAGATAGGCGTTACGTGATGACAGGGCCAGCCCGTCCTCGGCCCGTTGGGTCGGCACGCCGACGATCTCGACGGGCAGGTCCAGATCGCGCACCATGCGGCGGATGACGGCGAGCTGCTGATAATCCTTCTCGCCAAACAGGGCGACATTGGGCTGTACCTGATTGAATAATTTGGTGACGACGGTCGCCACCCCGTCGAAATGGCCGGGGCGCGCTGCCCCATCCAACCCTTCGGTAACCCCTGACAGGCTGATGTTGGTGGCATGTCCATCGGGATACATGACTTCGACCGTGGGAGCCCATAGTATCGCCACGCCGGCCGCCTGAAGCATCTGCGCATCCTTGGCTTCCCTGCGGGGATAGGCGTCCAGATCCTCATTCGGCCCGAACTGGCGTGGATTGACGAAGATCGACACGACGACATGGTCCGCGTGGCGGCGGGCCTCCTCGACCAGGGCGATATGGCCGTCGTGCAGCGCACCCATCGTGGGAACCAGGGCGACGCGCCCGTCGCTTTTCAACATCTCGACGGCGGATCGCAGGGCGGGAATATCACGGAAGATTTGCACGGGACGAGGGGCTCCGATAAGGCATCAGCCAAGGGGTTATCCTTGCTAGGCATGGCCGGGCAGGACGGTCAAGAATCATGCGACATTCAAAACGGGGTTAACTAGGTCCGATGGCGAACGCCCAAACGCATCACATCGTTTTCGCCAATGAAAAGGGCGGAACCGGCAAATCGACTACAGCGGTGCACACGGCGATCGCGCTGACCGCGCTTGGCCATCGGGTCGGGATGATCGACCTTGATCCGCGCCAGCGCACCGTCACCCGTTATCTGGAAAATCGGGCGGAAACAGCACGGCGACGCGGGATAGACCTGCCCGCCCCCGACTTTGCCGTGCTGAAAGGCGATAGCATCGAAGCGCTGGAGGAAGAGGCCGGAGCGATCGCGGAGGGCAAGGATTTCCTGGTGGTGGATACGCCGGGTCGCGACGATCTGTTCGCACGGCACATGGCGGCGCGCGCCCATACGCTGGTGACGCCGATGAACGACAGCTTTGTCGATTTCGACCTCATCGGCCAGGTGGATGCCGAAACCTTCAAGGTCCGCCGCCTGTCCTTCTATTCCGAACTGATCTTCGAAGCACGCAAGACGCGGGCGAAAGCTGACGGCGTATCGATAGATTGGGTGGTGTTGCGCAATCGTGTGCAGCATCATGACGCCCGCAACAAAAAGCGTGTGGGCGACGCGCTGATGGAATTGTCGCGCCGCGTTGGCTTCCGGGTGATCCCCGGCCTGTCCGAACGCGTGATCTTTCGTGAACTTTTCCCCTCTGGCCTGACCTTGCTGGACAAGGGACATCTGGGCGAACTGGGCGTCAGCCACATCGCCGCGCGGCAGGAATTGCGCGAAATGGTGTCCGGCCTGTCCCTGCCCGCGCGGGAGGAAACGGCGTCCGTCGACCTGCTTGGCGCAGCCTGATGGGGCTGTTCGCCTTTTTGTTCGTCGGGTTGGCTGCCTGGCTCATCTGGACGGGACGGTTGCAGCGCATGAGCATGAAGGACGGGATGGTGCTGGGCGCGGCGTTGGTCGGCGCGGTGATGGCGGCCAAGGGAAAGCCGGTGATGGGCGCACCTCTGCTGCTGGGTGCGGCGCTGTTCTTCTTCATGGAAGGGCAAAAGGACAAGGCACACCGTCGCAGGGTCAAATCCCCGCCAGCCCCCGATCAGGATGACGTGGCCAAGGCCCGCGCGCTGCTAGGGGTCACGCCCGATGCCGATGCGGCGGAGATTCGCGCGGCCCATCGCAGGCTGATCGCATCCGTCCACCCCGATCGCGGCGGCACCGAAGCGCTCGCCGCCCAGCTCAACGCAGCGCGCGATCTGCTGCTGGCGCGCCTTGCTGAACGGGATGCGGCGCCAAAGCCCTGATCAGGGGACAAAGGAGGACGCATGACGCATTGCTTCCATCCATCCCTGCTGCGTGAATATGACATGCGTGGCATCTTCGGCGACACGCTGGGCGCCGCGGATGGCTATGCCCTGGGCCGCAGCTTTGCGGCGGTCGTCAGGAAACAGGGCGGATCACGGGTCGCGCTTGGCCATGATGGCAGACTGAGTTCACCCTTATTGGAGGCCGAGGTGGTGCGCGGCCTGGCCGATGGCGGTGTTGATGTGCTGCGCATAGGCCTTGGCCCCACGCCAATGCTCTATTATGCCGAAGCGGTCCTGGATGTGGATGGCGGCATTCAGGTAACTGGCAGCCATAATCCCCCCGATCACAATGGCTTCAAGCTGGTACTTGGCCATCAGCCTTTTTTTGGCGCGGACATTGCGCGGCTCGGCGAAATCGCGGCGGCGGGTGACTGGACGACCGGCGACGGGCGGGTCGAAACCGTCGACATCATGGACCGCTATGTGGCGCGCCTGGTCGAACGGTTCGATGGTCCCGCCTGCCGCATCGGCTGGGACGCAGGCAGTGGTGTCGCGGGACCGGTCGTGGAAAAGCTCGTCAAACTGCTTCCGGGTGAGCATCATACGCTCTTCACCCAGGTAGACGGTAATTTTCCCCATCATCATCCCGATCCTACAATCGAAAAGAATCTGGAGCATCTTCGCGCCCTTGTCCTCTCTAACAAGCTCGATTTCGGAGTAGCTTTTGACGGAGACGGCGACAGGATCGGCGTGATCGACGGGATGGGGCGTCCGATCTGGGGCGATCAGTTGCTGGGCCTGTTTGCTGAGGTCGTGCTGCGGAAAATGCCCGGCGCCACCATCGTCGCGGATGTAAAAGCCAGTCAGGCCCTGTTCGACCGGGTGGCGCAACTGGGCGGTCGACCGCTCATGTGGAAAACCGGGCACAGCCTGATCAAATCCAAAATGAAGGACATCGGCAGTCCCCTGGGCGGTGAGATGACCGGCCATATCTTCTTCGCGGACGACTATTATGGGTTTGACGACGGACTTTATGCAGCGGTGCGGCTGATCCGCGCGCTGGCAACGCTGGATAGCAGCGTGACCGCGCTTCGCGACGCCATGCCGGTCCTCCTGACCACCCCCGAACTGCGATTCCCGGTTGAGGAAGCACGCAAGTTCGCCATCGTCACCCGGATACTCGACCGTCTCCGCATGGCTGGGGCCGAGGTCAATGAAACGGACGGTGCGCGGGTGACAACCCCGGACGGATGGTGGCTGCTACGCGCGTCCAACACCCAGGCGGAGCTGGTAGCGCGTGTCGAATCCCATGATCAGGCTGGATTGGACCGGCTGATGAATCAGCTCGATTCGCAGCTGGCGGAATCAGGGGTTCTCCCCGCCATCGGCTCGACTGAACCGCCACGAACCGGCAAATAATCGCTGCCCTACATTTTTTCACAACCGTCTGACCCTACGGAAAGCAGAGGATGCGGGAGCGATTGCGCTGAACGCAATCGGCGACGCGGCTTTCGCATTTGCGAGAATCTTTGCTGCAACGCAAAAGGAACGGGCCTTTCAGGCATCCTCTCCTAAAACTTCCAAGCCGTCCTTCGGGGCGGCTTTTTTTTGTTTTTGGCGGCTGGTCGAACCATGAACGGGATTTTAACCATGTCCGATTAACTGAGATCAAAATCCCGGTCCGGCGCAGCGCCGGCATCAGATCAGACTTGAAGAGGATTCTCATGTTCCTGCGTCGCCGTTCTATCGCCAGCCTGCTGCCCATGGTCATCGCGATGATGCCCGCTCCGGCCTTGGCAGGCGGATTCTATCTGCAGGAACAATCGCCCATGGAAACGGGCCGGGCGCTGTCCGGCGGCGCGGCGGCGGCGGATGATCCATCGATTGTCTATTTCAATCCTGCTGGCATGACCGCCTTGCCCGGCGTGCAAATATCGACAGGCGGAGTGCTGTTGTCCGTCACCGCGCGGCAAAATGATCTTGGTACGACCAGAACGGTGCCCGGCGCGCCCGGCGAAATATCCGTCAGCGGCGGTTCTGGCGGCAAGCCCTTCGCCAGCCTGATCGCGGTCCCCAGCTTCCATGCTACCGCGCAAGTAACCGACCGCCTGTGGCTGGGCGTCGGCGTAACCGCGCCGTTTGGATTGAAGCTGGACTATGATGAAGACTTTTTCGGGCGCTATGACTCCCTCCACACCGAACTTAAAACCTATAATGTTCAACCTTCCGCTGCCTTCATCCTGACCGAAAACCTGTCGATCGGCGGCGGCGTGGACGTTCAATATGTAAAGGTGGTGCTGACCAACGCCTTGCCGAATCTGTCGCCCGTCGCCACCGACGGACTGGCCCGGATGAAGGGCGACGACCTGTCGATCGGCTGGAACGCCGGGCTGTTCTATCATGCTGGTGGCACCCAGTTCGGGCTTCACTATCGGTCGGGCATCAAACATAGGATCGAAGGGCTGGCGACGCTTTCAAACCTGCAGGGACCGCTCGCGGCCCTTAACGGAACGTCGGACCTGGTCGCGCCCCTTAGCCTTCCCGACATCGCCACGGCCAGCGTCACGCGTCGACTGACGCCGCGCGCACGGGCGATGGTGACGGCGCGTTGGTATAATTGGTCGGTGTTTCAGGCCATCACCATCCGGTCGGGCACCGGCACATCGGTCAAGCAGGTGCGCTATCGCGACAGCTACAGCGTCAGCGCGGGCGGCGAATATGATGTGAGCGAACGGCTGACCTTGCGTGCGGGCACGATGTTCGACCGCACGCCGACCAATCCGCAATATCTGACCACGCGCGTGCCTGATGGTGATCGGGTCTGGCTTTCGGGCGGAGCGACCTGGAATCTGTCGCCCTCCCTGGCGCTGAACCTCAGCTATGCGCATAATTTCATTCAGTCCGTGACGATCAACCGTCCTGACCATTATTATGCGGGCGGCGCTGCCGTGACGACGACGACCCGGTCACGGGCTGGCGGCAATGTTGATCAGCTTGCCGCATCGGTCACGGCGCGGTTTTAACCGGCGGCATATATCTCTATAGGGGCCTCATCATATTGGAGCCCCATTTTCCATGTCCGATCATAATCCCGGCCTGCGCCCCTGGCGCGACATAGCCCGCAGGCCCAGCCGCCAGATCATGGTCGGCAACGTTCCGGTGGGTGGTGGCGCGCCGGTCACGGTGCAAACCATGACCAACACGCTGACGTCCGACGCGCGCGCGACGATCGATCAGATCCGGCGCTGTGAAGAAGCGGGCGTCGACATCATTCGGGTGTCCTGCCCGGATGAAGAATCGACCGCCGCGCTCAAGCAGATCGTCCGCGCAGCGCGCGTACCGATCGTCGCGGACATCCATTTCCACTATAAACGCGCTCTGGAAGCGGCGGACGCGGGCGCGGCGTGCCTGCGTATCAACCCCGGCAACATCGGATCGTCCGCACGCGTCAAGGAAGTGGTCGATGCGGCCAAGGCGAATGGTTGCGCCATACGCATCGGCGTCAACGCAGGCAGCCTGGAAAAGGATCTGCTCGAAAAATATGGCGAACCCTGCCCCGAAGCGCTGGTCGAAAGCGCCCTTGACCATATCAAGCTGCTGCAGGATCAGGATTTCCACGAATATAAGGTCGCGGTGAAGGCCAGCGACGTATTCCTGGCGGTCGCCGCCTACATGCAACTGGCCGAAGCGGTGGACTGTCCCCTGCATCTGGGCATTACCGAAGCGGGCGGGCTGATCGGCGGCACCGTGAAAAGCGCGATCGGTATTGGCAATCTGCTCTGGGCCGGGGTCGGCGACACGATCCGCGTCTCCCTTTCAGCTGAACCGGAGGAGGAGGTGCGCGTCGGCTATGAAATCCTGAAATCGCTCGGCATCCGCACGCGCGGGGTCAAGGTCATTTCCTGTCCCAGTTGCGCGCGTCAGGGCTTCGATGTCATCCGCGCGGTGCAGGCGCTGGAGGAACGGCTGCAACATATCCACACGCCCCTGTCGCTGTCCGTGCTTGGCTGCGTCGTCAACGGCCCCGGCGAAGCGCGCGAAACCGACATCGGCCTGACTGGCGGCGGCGCGGGCAAGCATATGGTCTACCTGTCCGGCGTCACCGACCATGTCGTGCAGGACGAAGGCATGATCGATCACATCGTGCAGCTGGTGGAGGCCAAGGCCGCCGAAATCGAAGCGGCGAAGATGGAAGCGGAATCAACCGACGCAGGCCGGGCGCACGCTGCGGAATAAGGCCGCCGTCTCTCGTGCCCCCGCTCGATGCTCCGTCCCAGTCCGATACCCTGTCCACGCCCGCACATCGTCCGTTCGCGATTGCCTTTGCGCTATGCTGCGTGGCGGTTGCCCTCTTTGCGGTGATGGACACGGTGATGAAGGGGCTCAGCCTTTCCATCGGTCTGTTCAACGCGCTATTCTGGCGATCGCTGGCGGGCACGGTGCTGGGCGTCTCCCTGATGCTGCTGACGCGGCAGCGTTGGCCGTCGACACAGGTGCTGCGGCTCCATCTGCTACGCGGAGCGGTCGTGACGGTGATGGCCAGCCTGTTTTTCTGGGGCATCATGCGCATGCCCCTGGCCGAAGCCATTGCCCTGTCCTTCATCGCACCGCTGGTCGCACTCTACCTCGCCGCCCTCCTGCTGAAGGAAAAAGTGGGGCGGCGGGCTGTCGGCGCGTCGCTATTGGGACTCGTAGGCGTGGCCGTCATCCTTTCAGGACGGATGAGCGGCGATTATGGGGCGGATGCATTGCCCGGCGCGGTCGCGGTATTGCTGTCGGCGCTGCTCTTTGCCTGGAACCTCATCCTGCAAAGGCAGCAGGCGCAACTTGCCTCGCCCATCGAAATCGCCTTCTTCCAGCATCTGGTGATGCTCGGACTATTTTCTGCCGCAGCGCTGGTCAGCTGGCTTGCTCCCTCGCCCCTGATCGCCTTGCTGGGCCAGCCTGGCCTTGCCGTCGCTGCCCTCGCCGCCGGTTTGATCGTGCCGCAACTGCACGCCTGGCTGCTGATCCTGCTTGCCACCGTCCTCGCCTTCACCTCACTCGCGGCATTCGCATGGGCCTATGCGCGGGCGGAGGCGCAATATCTCATCCCGGTGGAATATAGCGCTTTCATCTGGGCCGCGATTCTGGGCTGGCTGATCTTTGGGGAACGGCTGACATTCGCCACCGTCGCGGGGGCGGCGCTGATCATCGCGGGATGCCTGATCGCTGCCTATGGCGATCGGGGCGGCAAGCCGGGCAGGCGGGGCAAGACGAGCCGTTCGGCCGGACTCTTGACGGGGACTCCCCGCTCGGCGCATTGTGCAAAACCGGAACATTTGGGGGACATTTAAGCCATGGCTGTCAGCCGCGGAGCCAAGCGCACGCCGGAATGGCGCGAAATGCTGAAACGCAGCCTGATCCGAAGCGGAGCTTTGATCAGCGCGATCACGCTGATGCTGGCGACGTTGTTCCTGGCGCTCGCGCTGCTGAGCTTTCGGCTGAGCGACCCTTCGATGATGACCGTGGCCGACAATCACGTCCAGAATATCATGGGTCTGCCCGGTGCATGGGTGTCCGCTCTGCTCCTGACCCTGCTGGGCGTGCCGGTCGCACTCATATTGCCGTTGCTGGCGATCACCGCCCGCCGTTTGTGGGGCGATCAGGACATGGCCGACTGGAAAGCCCAATTCGGCAAATGCCTGCTGGGCATAGCCATGGTCAGCATCGGGCTGGCGATGTTCCAGCCTGATTCCCTGATCGACCTGCCATCGGGCTGGGGCGGGTTGGTGGGACTGGCGACGGCCAGCGGCGTTCGCAGCCTTACCGCGCAGGCTCCGGCGGCGCAGGGCTGGATCACCGGCATCCTGATCGTCCTGATGCTGATCAGCGGCTTTTTCATCTGGTATCGCAGCCTGGCGCTGGAAAAGCCGATCATCGCGCTGCGGCGTCCAACATTGCCGCAACTCAACCTGCCCAGGCCCAGCTTTGCCCTGACAGGGAGCGCATCCGCAGCTGCCCAGTCCGACGCTGACGACGATGATGACGTCGAAGACCGCGTCATCGCACCCCGCCGCGCGGTGACTAGCGAACCCAAGCCGCCCATCAATATCCAGACGCCCCGACCCGCGCCTGCCCAGCGGCAGATGGCGCCCGTGTCGCAGGACGATCTGTTCGGCAACAGCTCGCTGCCCTCAGCCGATCTTCTCAATCCCATTCCCGCCAGTCAGGGGCAGAAAATCGACAAGGCCGCGCTGGAGCGCAACGCCCGGCTGCTCGAAAGCGTGCTCGACGACTTCCATGTGAAGGGCAACATTGTCGAGGTGCGTCCCGGCCCCGTCGTCACCATGTATGAACTGGAACCTGCGCCCGGCATCAAGGCGAGCCGCGTGATCGCGCTGGCCGACGACATCGCCCGCAACATGTCGGCGCTTTCTGCGCGCGTGGCGACGATTCCCGGTCGCACCGTGATCGGCATCGAACTGCCCAACGCCAATCGCGAAGGCGTGTCCTTTCGCGAACTGGTTACGTCGGAACAATTCGGGCAGGACGCGACCCTGCCGATCATCCTGGGCAAGAATATTTCCGGCGAACCGATCATCGCCGACCTGGCGCCCATGCCTCACCTGTTGATCGCGGGTACGACCGGTTCGGGCAAGTCGGTCGGTCTCAACGCCATGATCCTGTCCTTGCTCTACCGCATGACGCCGGACCAGCTGCGCCTGATCATGATCGATCCCAAGATGTTGGAATTGTCGACCTATGACGACATCCCGCATCTCCTGTCGCCCGTCGTCACCGAACCGAACAAGGCGATCCGCGCGCTCAAATGGGCGGTGGAACAGATGGAGGATCGCTATCGCATGATGGCGTCCATCTCCGTCCGCAATCTTGCCAATTATAATGAAAAGGTGCGGGCGGCGAAGGCCAAGGGCAAGCCGCTGGGCCGCCGCGTCCAGACCGGCTACGACCCCGAAACCGGCAAGCCGATCTACGAAGAGGAACAGCTGGATTTCCAGCCGCTGCCACAGATCGTGGTGGTCGTGGACGAGCTGGCCGACCTCATGATGACGGCGGGCAAGGAAGTGGAATTCCTGATCCAGCGTCTGGCGCAAAAGGCGCGGGCGGCGGGCATCCACCTGATCCTCGCGACGCAGCGCCCGTCGGTCGATGTCATCACCGGCGTCATCAAGGCGAACCTGCCGACCCGCATCAGTTTCTTCGTGACATCAAAGATCGACAGCCGCACCATCTTGGGTGAACAGGGCGCCGAACAGTTGCTGGGCAAGGGCGACATGCTCTACATGCATGGCGGCAAGGGGCTGATGCGCGTCCATGGTCCCTTCGTTTCGGATGATGAGGTCCGGTTGGTCGCCGATCATTGGCGCGCCCAGGGACAGCCCGACTATATCGCCGCCGTCACCGAAGAGCCGGAGGAAGGCAGCTTCGCGCTGGATGGCGTCGACCTGGGCGACGATAGCCCGGACGCCCAGCTGTTCCGCAAGGCCTGTCAGCTGGTTTTCGAAAATCAAAAGGCATCGACCAGCTGGCTGCAGCGCCAGTTGCGCATCGGCTATAACAGCGCGGCCCGCCTAATCGAGCGCATGGAGGAAGAAGGTCTGGTGGGGCCCCCCAATCATGTCGGGCGGCGCGAGGTGCTGCGCGATGAGAATGGAAGCCCACTTTAAGGGAAAATGAACGAGGGCGTTTCATTGATTGCAAAAAGCGCAATCGTGAACGCCCCTTTCGCATTTGCGACGGGAAGCTGAATCAGGGAAAAGGGACCTGCCTTTCAGGCATCCTCTCCTAAAACTTTTCAGGCTGGTCTTCGGACCGGCCTTTTTTTTGCTTTGCCGCCGTCTGTTCCAGAAGGACGGCGGCGGCGCAACAGAGTTGCTCTTCGCGCCAAACCTGTCTCAAAGGGAACGAGACAGTTCAGAGCGGGTTCAAACCCCGCCCGTTAGGTAAATCATCAGAACAACAGCGGAGAAGACTGCATGAAGCGCATCGTAGCGCCCCTGATCATGGCCCTGGCCGCTGCACCTGTGCTGCTGCCGGTGGCTACCGCCGCCGCTCAGCAAGCCCAGCAGCTCGACCGGGTCAACGCCTATATTCGTGGCGTCACCACGATGACGGCTGATTTCACCCAGACCGATCGCAACGGCCAGACACTCAGCGGTAAGCTGACGATCAAGCAGCCCGGCAAGATCCGCTTTCAGTATCAAAAGGGCGTCCCCCTGCTGATCGTCGGCGACGGCAAGGCGCTTACCATGATCGATTATGAAGTGCGGCAGGTCCAGCGCTGGCCCATCGGCAATTCGCCGCTCGGCGCGCTGATCGATCCGAAAAAGGACCTGTCGAAATTCGGCAAGGTCGTTCAGACCGGCGATCCGTCGGTGCTGAGCGTGCAGGCGCGCGATCCGCGTCGTCCCGAATTCGGCACGATCACCATGATCTTCAAACGTGATCCGTCCGGCCCGGCAGGACTTCAGCTTTATGGATGGGTCGCGCTGGATTCGCAGAATAACCGGACGTCCGTGCGGCTTTCCAACCATGCCTATGGCGTGCCGGTGTCCGATTCTACCTTCCGCTGGAATGATCCCCGGCCAAAGGGCCGCGCTGCGGGAGGGTGAATCGCTCCATCTGCGCGATGGACGGAAAAACCGTCGGCATTGTTCATCTGCCGCTCATATGAGGACCCCTAATAGGAAGTCCACGGCGAGGGACGAAGACCGGGATTTCCCCCCTGTTACCCGGAACTCACTCTCTCCGCGAAGCGCTTCAAGGGCGCGATCGAGACCCCCGTTCCATGCCCCCGGAGCGGGGGTCTTACTTTGTGGATGCGCCACAACTTCGTCGCCGTGGAATTGAGGGCGTGAACCTGCCGCAGCTTGCACCGCTCGCCGCAGGGTCCTAGTGGACCTTTATGCCGCAAACACTCAGCATCGCGTCCTGGAATATCAACAGCGTTCGCGCCCGGCTCGACATCGTCGAACATTTCCTGAGGGAAGAAGCGCCGGACATATTATGTCTTCAGGAAACCAAGGTGGTGAACGACATTTTCCCCGCCGCGCATTTCCGCCAGCTGGGCTATCAGCATCAGGTGCTGAACGGTCAGCGGATGCACCATGGCGTCGCGATCCTTTCCAAGGTGCCGATGTGGGAAGATGACCGGCTCGACTGGCAGGCCAATGGCGAAGCACGTCATGTCGGCGTGCGGCTCGACAATGGGGTCAGGATCGAAAATGTCTATGTGCCCGCCGGCGGCGATGTGCCGGATCGCACCGTCAATCCGAAGTTCGGCCAAAAAATCGACTTTCTTGAACGGATGATCGAATGGTCCTCACAGTTGGAGGATAAGCCCACCATCCTGACCGGCGATTTCAACGTCGCCCCGATGGAATGCGACGTGTGGAGCCACAAGCAACTGCTGAATGTCGTCAGCCACACCCCCATCGAATGCGAAATCCTGGCGCGCCTGCAGGATTCGAACGATTGGGTCGATATTGGCCGCCGATTTTACCCCGCGCCTGAACGGCTCTATACTTGGTGGAGCTATCGCGCCCGCGACTGGGCGGAATCGGATCGCGGGCGGCGGCTGGACCATATGTGGATGACGCAGGACGTGGCGGACAAGGCGATCAGCCACCGTGTCGTCGAACCCGCGCGCGGCTGGATCAAGCCGTCGGACCATATCCCGATCATCACGGAATTCGCTTTCTGATGGGCGCGCGCGCCGCTGCTCGCGCCATTGACGCGCTACGACGGGGCTGGGCGGTGACGGTCAGCGCCGCCGATGGCGCAATCCGGGTAATGGCGGTCGAAGGAGCGGACGCGGTAACCCTGTCCGATTTCGACCCGACCGCCAAAGCGGACATATTGATCGCGGCTGCGCGGGGCGAAACCTTGAAGCTGGCAAACCAGCTCGCCGCCGCTGATCCCGACATGCCCGTGCTGATTGCCCGTGCGCCATGGATCGACGGCGATGTTGCGATGACGATCGCGGACCCGGTGATGGATCTCGCGTCACCACTGAAGGGGCCGTTCTCCGCCAAGCCGCTGGCTGCCCCGCTCGCCGCCAAGACCAGCCTGAAACTCGCGCGGCTTGCCGGAATATTGCCCGCATTTTTCGTGACCTCCACCGGCGCCAGCGAAGCGGAAGTCGCCGCTGAAGATGTCGATGCCTATGACGATGCCTCGCACCTGGCCATCGCAACACGGGCGCGGCTGCCGGTATCCACCAGCGAAACGGCGGAAATCGTCGCATTCCGCAGTCCCGATGAACCGCGCGAACATGTCGCGCTGGTAATCGGCAAGCGCGACGATTCCCTGCCGGTTGTTCGCCTGCACAGCGAATGCCTGACCGGCGATGTGCTGGGCAGCCTGAAATGCGATTGTGGACCGCAATTGCATCAGGCCCTGCACCAGATTGCAGGATCGCGCTGGGGTGTGCTGCTATATTTGCGGCAGGAAGGGCGCGGCATCGGCCTGATCAACAAGCTGCGCGCCTATGCCTTGCAGGACCAGGGTTTCGACACGGTGGACGCCAATGTCCGGCTGGGCTTTGCCATCGACGCGCGCGATTTTTCGGTGGCGGCGCGAATGCTGGACCTGCTGGGCGTGGCTCAGGTGCGATTGCTGACCAACAATCCCAACAAGGTCGCGGGATTGGAGGCGGCAGGTATCAAGGTGGCGGAACGCCTGCCGATCATCCTGCCCGCCAACCCGCATAATGAACATTATCTGGCGACCAAGCGCGACCGCACGGGACATCAATTGTGACGGCGATCCGCGTCGATTGCGCAGCCGGCAGGCTCCGCTTCGGCGCGATCGACATGCCCTGCACCATCGGTCGGGGCGGCGTCTGCGCTGCGGTGGACAAGCGGGAAGGCGACGGCTGCACGCCGCTGGGGTCCTGGCCGGTGCGCGGCGTCTTGCTGCGACCGGGCAGGGCGGCGCCCGATGGCATCCGGCTGCCATGGCGCTGGATCAGGGAAGGGGACGGCTGGTCGGACGATCCGGCTGACCCTGCCTATAATCGGCCAGTGCAGTTGCCGCGCCCATTTTCAGCCGAATCGCTGCTGCGCGATGATGATGCCTATGACGTGATCGTCGTGCTGGGCCATAATGACGCACCACCGGTGCCGGGGCAGGGGAGCGCGATCTTCTTCCACCTGTCGGAAGGGCGGCCCACCGCTGGCTGCGTCGCCGTGGAGCGGGCTGACATGCTGAAGCTGTTGCCGCTGCTCGCGCCGGGCGACGTGATGGAAATCAGCTAGGCCCGCTCCAGCGTTTCATTAACACCGCCGCCTGCCGCTTCCAGCATCCTGCGCTCCAGCGTCTGCAATCGCCCCTTGCTCTCAATCTTCCCGCCCAGCAGGTCGGTCACATAGAAAGTATCGACCGCCCGCTCGCCATAGGTGGCGACATGGGCGCTGTGGACAGTCACCTTGGACTGGAACAACGCGTTGGCCAGGCTGAACAGCAGGGCAGGGCGGTCGCGGGCGTTGACTTCGATCACGGTGAACCTGTTCGACGCCTTGTTGTCGATCAGAACATTGGGTTCGATGCGAAATGCTTCCGCGCGGGTGCGGGGCAGGGGGCGCGCTTCCAGCCTCGTGATCATGCGATGGCGGTTCGACAGGGCGTCTTCGATGCCGTTGCGGATGCGGGTGAGTTGGTCGGGGCTGTGGAAAGCGCCGCCCAACGGGTCCTGCACCAGGAAATTGTCGACCGCCACGCCGTCGCGCGTGGTGTGGATGCGCGCATCGATGATGTTGCCGCCTGCCAGATGGATTGCGCCCGCGATACGGTAGAACAGGCCCGGATGATCGGCGGCATAGACGGTGATCAGGGTCGCGCCTCGCTGCGGATAATATTGCGCCGCGATCGACAGCTGGGACCCGGTCGACGCCAGTATGTGCTGGGCATTGTGGATCAATATGTCCTCAGGCTCGGCAATCCAGTAGGATTCGGGCAGCCGCTTGGCCAGCGCCGCAAAGTCGGTTGCCGTCAGCCCCAACGCTTGCCGCAACGCCTCCTGCTTGGCGGCGACCCGCTCGCTCCGGCCCTTTTGCTTGTGACCCAGGCGCAGCACTTCTTCGGCGGCCTCATATAGGTCGGACAATAATTGCCGTTTCCAGCTGTTCCAAACGCCCGGACCAACCGCGCGGATATCGACGACCGTCAGGCACAGCAGCAGGCGCAGGCGCTCAGGGCTCTGCACCACCTCCACGAAATCCAGGATCGTCTTGTAATCGGCCAGGTCGCGTTTGAACGCTGTGGCCGACATCAGCAGATGATAGCGGACCAGCCAGGCGACCGTTTCCGTTTCGGCGGCGGTCATGCCCAGGCGCGGGCACAGATGTTCGGCGACCTCCGCCCCCAGGACGCTGTGATCGCCGCCACGACCCTTGGCGATGTCGTGCAGCAACACCGCAACATACAGCGCTCGCCGCGAAATCAGCTTGCCCATCAGCGTGGTCATCAGCGGGTGATCCTGCGCCAGATCGCCCTTTTCAATCTTGGCCAGCAGGCCCACGGCGCGGATCGTGTGTTCGTCGACCGTATAATGATGGTACATGTCGAACTGCATCTGCGCGACGACGCGGCGGAAATCGGGGACGAAACGGCCAAAAACGGTGGATTCGTTCATCCATCGCAGCACCGTTTCGGGGTCGCGGGGCGATGTCAGCACATCCATGAATGCGGCATTGGCGCGCGGGTCGCGCCTGATCTTCGCGGTGATCAGGCCAGCGTCCCGGCTGGCCGTCCGCATCGCGCTGGGATGGATGGCCAGCCCGTGACGGTCGGCGACGGCGAATATTTCCAGCAACCGGACGGGGTCGGCCTTGAAGAAATCGTCGTCGGGCAGGGCAAGGCGCCCCCGGTCCAGCACGAACCCGTCCAGCTTCTTGGGACGACGGAACATCGCCGGGATATAGCGGCGGCCCTTCGCGCCCAGCTGGTCATCCAGATGCGCCAGGAACACGGCGGTAAGGTCGCCGACGATTTTCGCGTTCAGGAAATAATAGCGCATGAAACGCTCCACCCCGGACCGGCCCTGCCGTCCGGTGAAGTGCATGCGCGTCGCCGTTTCCAGCTGCAGGTCGAATGTCAGACGGTCTTCGGCCCGCCCTGTGATCATGTGCAAATGGCATCGCACCGCCCACAGGAAATCCTCTGCCTTCTGGAACTGGCGCAGTTCGACCTGCGTCAACAGGCCCACATCGACCAGGTCCGCGACGGACCGGACGCGGTTCACATATTTGCCGATCCAGAACAGCGTGTGCAGGTCGCGCAGCCCGCCTTTGCCTTCCTTGACATTGGGTTCGACCACATAGCGGCTGTCGCCCATCCGGCGATGTCGCTCGTCGCGTTCCTCCAGCTTTTCCGTCACGAACGCGCGGGCCGTGCCCTGCATTATTTCGGCGTCGAACCGCTTGGCCGATTCTTCGTAAAGGGCGCGATCGCCCCAGATGTAGCGCGCCTCCAGCAAGGCGGTGCGCACGGTCAGGTCCGATTTGGCCATGCGCATCGTTTCGTCCAGCGACCGGCTGGAATGGCCGACCTTCAGACCCAGGTCCCACAGCGAATAGAGCATGGATTCGATGACCTGCTCGGTCCACCCGGTCGGCTTCCATGGCGTGATGAAGGCGATGTCGACGTCGCTGTGCGGCGCCATTTCGCCCCGGCCATATCCGCCCACGGCCAACAGGGCCAGCCGTTCGCCCGTGCTGCGGTTGCTGGCGGGATAAAGATGATGGGTGGTCGCGTCGTACAGCACGCGCAATATCTGGTCGATCAGAAAGGCAAAGGCGCTCACGGCCTCCCGCCCCTTGGTCGGCTTCGCGTCAAGCCGACGGGCGACTTCCAGCCGACCTTCGTCCAGCGCGCCTTTCAGTTCCTTCACGATCAATCCGCGCAGCTTCATCGTGTCGCCTCGATGGTCCTGCGCCAGGGCGTTGATGCTGTCGGAAATAGCGCGGCGGTCGATGATCGCCCGGCGCGATCCCAATGTGGGGAACTGCATGACCATGACTCTAATCTAGTCCTCGCCCGACGCTGCGGCCAGTTGTTTCAGCCGGTATAATTGATCCAGCGCCTCGCGCGGCGACAGGGCGTCCACGTCGATGGCGTCGATTGCGGCGCGCAGCGGATCGGCCTTTTCCTCGTCCTGGGCCGCGGCGGCGGCGAACAGCGGCAGGTCATCCAGCCCCGCGGCGATCCCGCCGGTCTTTGCCTTCCCCGCTTCCAGTCGGGACAGGACATCCTTGGCGCGCTTCAGCACGGCGGTCGGCAACCCCGCCAGCCGCGCGACCGCCAGGCCATAGCTGCGATCCGCCGGGCCTTCGGACACTTCGTGCAGCAGGACCAGATCGCCCTTCCACTCGCGCGCGCGGACGTGATGGAGCGACAGGGACGGCAGCGTTTCGGCGAGCCGCGTCAGCTCATGATAATGGGTCGCAAACAGGCAGCGGCAACGGTTGATCTCATGCACCGCCTCCACCACCGCCCAGGCGATCGCCAGACCGTCATAGGTCGACGTGCCGCGTCCCACTTCGTCCAGGATTACGAAACTGCGTTCGGTCGCCTGGGACAGGATCGCGGCGGTTTCCACCATCTCGACCATGAAGGTCGAACGGCCGCGCGCCAGATTGTCCGATGCCCCAACCCGGCTGAACAGACGGTCGACCAGGGTCAGCGTCGCCGACTGTGCCGGGACATAGGCGCCCGCCTGCGCCAGCAGGACGATCAGCGCATTCTGCCGCAAAAATGTCGATTTACCGCCCATATTGGGACCGGTGACGAGCCAGAGCCGGTCAGCATCGCCCAGGCGGCAGTCGTTGGCGATGAAGGGCTGGCCATCGCGGCGCAGCGAATCTTCCACCACCGGATGGCGACCGCCGACAATCTCCAGACAGGGACCCTCGCCATCATCGGCCAGGAAATGGGGCCGCGCCCAGCCGCCTTCCGCCGCGCGCTCGGCCAGAGCGGCGGCGACGTCCAGCCGCGCGAGCGCGTCTGCGGCCAGCGCGATCTCGGCCTTCCGGTCCAGCACGGATGCAATCAGTTCTTCCAGATGCGACGCTTCGGCAATCAGCGCATGTGCGCCTGCCTGCGACACGCGCCCGGCCTGTTCATGCAGGTCCACCGAATTAAAGCGGACAACCCCGGCCAGCGTCTGGCGGTGGGTAAAGCCGCTGTCGGGTTGCATCAACGGGTCGGCTGCCCGTGCCGGAACCTCGACATGATAGCCCAGCACGCCATTGTGGCGGATTTTCAGGCTGGCGATGCCGGTCTGCTCGCGATATTTCGCCTCCAGCGCCGCGATGGCCCGTCGTCCGTCGCCCGCCAGACGGCGCAGTTCGTCCAGGGCGGGATCGTAACCGTCGGCGATATAGCCGCCACTGGCCGTCTCGGTCGGCGGACTGGGCACCAGCGCGCGCGAAAGGCCATCGACCAACGCGCCATGACCATCCAGCGCGGGCAGTAGTTGCGCAAGCAGCGGCGGCATGCCGGACAAGCGCGCCAGCCTTTCGCGCAGCAGCCGCGCTTCGCCCAGCCCGTCGCGCAATTGCCCCAGATCGCGGGGGCTGCCCCGACCGATGGCCACCCGCCCCAGCGCTCGCCCAATGTCGGGCAGGGCGCGCAGGGCCGCGCGCAACTGGTCGCGCAGCAACGGATCGTCGTGGAACAGCTGGACCAGCCCCAGCCGCGCTTCTATCGCGGCCCGGTCCATCAATGGCGCGGAAAGATCCTGCGCCAGCAGCCGCGCCCCGGCCCCCGTGACCGTGCGGTCGACCGCGCCCAACAGGCTGCCCGCGCGCGCGCCGCTCATCGTCGCGGTGATTTCCAGGCTTTCGCGCGTTGCCGCATCGATCGCGACATGCGCCCCGCTCGCCTTGCGCATGGGCGGCGCCAGGAAGGGCAGGGTGCCTTTGCCCGCATGGTCCAGATAGCTCAGCAGCCCGCCCATCGCCGACAGTTCCGCGCGAGAGAACTGACCAAAGCCGTCCAGCGTGGCGACGCCGAACAGGCGCTTGATCGCGGCTTCGGCCCGGCCGCTTGAAAAGGCGGCACGATCGAAGGGATGCGCTTCGGGCAGGTCCAGGCCCAGGCCTTCTGGCATCACGATTTCGCTGGGGCGCAGCCGGGCCAATTCAGCGGGCAGGTCGCCCGCGCGCAGCATCAGCGTTTCGAAACGCCCGGTCGAAATGTCGGCGGCGGCAATGCCATATTCGCCCGCGCCTTCGCCGCCGGTCTGGCAAATCGCCACCAGCATGTTGTCGCGCCGGGAATCGAGCAATGTTTCTTCGGTCAGCGTGCCCGCCGTCACATATCGGACGATGGCGCGTCCGACCAACGCCTTGGACCCGCGCGCCTTGGCTTGGGCGGGGGTTTCGGTCTGTTCGGCGATCGCGACGCGATGCCCTGCCTTGATCAGCCGGGCCAGATAGTTTTCCGCGCTGTGCACGGGCACCCCGCACATCGGGATCGGCGCGCCATCATGTTCGCCCCGGCTGGTGAGCGCGATGTCGAGCGTCGCCGCCGCCGCCTTCGCATCGTCGAAGAACAGTTCGAAAAAATCCCCCATCCGGTAAAAGAGCAGGCAATCCTGAGCCTCTCCCTTGAGCGCGAGATATTGCGCCATCATCGGCGTGGGTTGATAGGGGGCGGGATCCTTCGATGTGGGCATCGCCTACAGCCGATAGCCGCATGGCTTCGTTGAGGGAAGAGCGCGAAAAATCCGTTCTCGCGCTTGCCCACAGGCACGGCATGACGCTAGGGCCGCTAGAAGTAAAAAAGCGAATGGATGGGACTATGGCCGACAAGTCGAGTGTGGAATTTTCAGAGCGCGAGGCGCTGTTCTTCCACTCGACGGGCCGCCCGGGCAAGATTGAGATCATCGCGTCCAAACCGATGGCGACGCAGCGCGACCTTAGCCTCGCTTATTCCCCCGGCGTCGCGGTGCCGGTGCGCGCCATCGCGGAAGACCCGGCGACCGCCTACGACTATACCGCAAAGGGTAATCTGGTCGCGGTCATCTCCAACGGCACGGCGATCCTGGGCCTGGGCAATCTGGGCGCGCTCGCGTCCAAGCCGGTGATGGAAGGCAAGGCGGTCCTGTTCAAACGCTTCGCCGACGTGGACTCGATCGACATCGAGCTCAAGACCGAGGATGTCGACAAGTTCATCGATGCGGTCGAATTGATGGAGCCGACCTTTGGCGGCATCAACCTTGAAGATATCAAGGCGCCCGAATGCTTCATCATCGAACAGACGCTGAAGGAACGGATGAACATTCCGGTCTTTCATGATGACCAGCACGGCACGGCGATCATCGCGGCGGCGGGCGTCATCAACGCGGCGATGCTGACCGGCCGTGACCTAAAGGACATGAAGGTGGTGGTGAACGGGGCAGGGGCGGCCTCCATTTCCTGCACCGAACTCATCAAGGCGATTGGCGTTTCGCACAACAATGTCATCATGTGCGACAGCAAGGGCGTCATTTACCAGGGCCGCACCGAAGGCATGAACCAGTGGAAGTCGGCGCATGCGGTGAAAACCGACGCGCGCACGCTGGGCGAAGCGATCAAGGGCGCGGACGTGTTCCTGGGCCTGTCGGTCGCGGGCGCGGTGTCGCAGGACATGGTCAAGGCCATGGCTCCTCGCCCGATCATCTTCGCCATGGCCAATCCCGACCCGGAAATCACCCCACCCGACGTGCTGGAGGTGCGCCCCGACGCCATCGTCGCCACCGGACGGTCGGACTATGCCAACCAGGTCAACAACGTCCTTGGCTTCCCCTTCATCTTCCGCGGGGCGCTCGACGTGCGGGCGACGACGATCAACGAACCGATGAAGGTCGCCGCCGCGCACGCCATTGCCGAACTGGCGCGCGAACAGGTGCCTGAGGAAGTGGCCAAGGCCTATGGCCGTTCGCACAGCTTTGGCCCCGACTATATCATCCCCGCGCCCTTCGACCCGCGCCTGATGGAAGTCGTGCCCGCCGCCGTCGCGCAGGCGGCGATGGAATCGGGCGTCGCTCAAAAGCCGATTGGGGACATGGCCGTATATCGCCAGTCGCTCAAGGGCCGTCTCAATCCGACCACCTCGGTGCTGACCACCGCCTATGAAGTGGCAAAGGCGAACCCCAAGCGCGTGGTTTTCGCCGAAGCCGAAGAAGAAGTGGTGCTGCGCGCCGCCATCCAGTTCCGCGACCTTGGCTATGGCATTCCGGTGCTGGTCGGGCGGCAGAATGTCATCGAAAAGCTGCAGGCCCTGGGCGTGCGCGACCCTGAAAGCTTTGAACTGCACAACAGCGTCAATTCGCCGCTGGTGCCCGACATGGTGGACGCCCTCTACAAACGGTTGCAGCGGCGCGGCTATCTGCGACGCGATTGCGAGCGCATGGTGAACCGCGATCGCAACATCTTTGGCGCTCTGCTGGTCACCATGGGCGTCGCCGATGCGATGATCACCGGCATGACCCGGCCTTTCGCCCAGACCCTGCGCGAAGTGAAGCGGGTCATGGACCCAGCGCCGGGCCGCACGCCGTTCGGCATCCACGTCGTCATTTCGAAGGACAAGACGGTGTTCCTGGCCGATACGACGGTCAATGAACGGCCATCGGCTTGCGAACTGGCCGATATTGCGGAAGGCACCGCTGCCGTCGCTCGCCGCATGGGCCATGAACCGCGCGTCGCCTTCCTGTCCTATTCCAACTTCGGCAATCCGCCCGGCGCGCATCTGGAAAATATGCGTGACGCCATCAAGGTGCTCGACAATCGGGAAGTCGATTTCGAATATGAAGGGGAAATGGCGGCGGACGTGGCGCTCAATCCCACCGTCATGAAAAACTACCCGTTCAGCCGCCTGTCCGGTCCGGCTAATGTCCTGGTGATGCCGGGCCTGCAATCGGCCAATATCTCGGCCAAGCTGCTGCGGGAAATCGGCGGGTCCACCACCATCGGCCCGATGCTGGTCGGCATGGACAAATCGGTGCAGATCGCGACGATGTCATCCAACGCTTCGGAACTTCTGACGCTTGCGGTGCTCGCCTCGGCAGGCGTCGCGCTTTGATTTTGACGGGAACAGGCACGTGGCAATGACGGAAATAGCGGCGATCGATAGTGCAACCTTCCGCCGCGTGCTCGGCCATTATCCGACCGGCGTCTGCGTCGTGACGGCCATGGACCAGGGCGCCCCCGTCGCCATGGTGGTTGGTTCCTTCACCTCGGTCTCGCTGGACCCGCCGCTCGTCGCCTTTTTCCCTGCCAGGACGTCCACCAGCTGGCCGTTGATCGAACGAGCGGGGAAATTCTGCGTCAATGTGCTGGGTAGCGACCAGAGGCCGCTCTGCCAGCAGCTTTCCGGCAAGGGGGAGGACAGGTTTTCCGGCGTGACGCACCGTGCCTCGGCCAATGGCTCCCCCATCCTGGACGGGGTGGTCGCCTGGATCGACTGCACGCTGGACGCGGTCCATGAAGTGGGCGACCATTATATCGCCGTCGGGCGCGTCATGGCGCTGGAGGCGGGAACGCCGGGTAAACCGCTGCTATTCTTCCAGGGCGGCTATGGGGAATTCAATCCGCTGGTCTGATCTGTCGCCCCGTTTCTTCTTTCGGGGCGCAGTTACCGCTCCTTAAACCGCACCGCTTAGGGTGCGGAATCATGTTGGACGATAACCCCTCTACCGCCCTGTTGATCACCGTCGACACGGAACTGTCCGCCTTGCTGCATCAGCGGGGGATAAGCCTGGATGATAATATCCGCAGCTCGATCTGGGGGGACGCGCATGGCGGCAGCTACGGAATCGGCTGGCAGATGGACCGGTTGGAAGAATATGGGCTGAAAGGCGTCTTCTTCCTCGACCCCATGCCCGCGCTGGTGTTCGGGCCCGATTTCCTTAAGCCCATCGTTTCCGCGATCGTTCAGCGGGGGCATGAAGTGCAGCTGCATATCCATAGCGAATGGCTGGCCGACGCGGCCTGTTCCCCGGTTCAGGGGCGGACAGGACGCAATATCGGCGACTTTTCGCTCGATGATCAGCTGATCCTTTTGCACATGGCCCGAACATGGCTCGAAGCCGCGGGCGCGCCAACGATCAACGCCTTCCGCGCGGGCAATTTCGGCGCGAATGACGATACGCTGCGCGCTCTGGCGCAGCTGGGCATCGCCTGGGACAGCAGCGTCAATCCGGCCTATCACCGACATGGCTGCCGCATCACCGGCGCGCGCGCCCTGGCGGGGATCACGCGCCAGCTGGGCGTGCTGGAAGCGCCGGTGAGCGGCATCATCGACTGCCCCGGCAGCTTCCGCCCCGCCCAGCTATGCGCCATGTCCGCTGGCGAAATGCGCGCAGGCCTCAGGCATGCGGTGCAGGACAGGCATGGCGCTTTCATTGCGCTGACCCACAGTTTCGAAATGCTGTCACGCGACCGGCGACGGCCCAACCATGGGGTCATGCGGCGCTTCACCGCCTTGTGCCGGGAAGCTGTACGCCTACCCACCGTCCGCAGCGCCGGATTCCACGACCTGCCACCTGAATTGGCGGATAAAGGGGCCGAACCGACGCTCCTCCCTGCAAACCGCATGCGCACCGCCATGCGCCGGGCTCAGCAGATCTGGGGCACCTGGCGCTATGAACGGCGCCTCGTCCCCGCCTGAGGCGAAGGGTCTGCGTCGGTGGCTGCGGGCATGTCCAGGCCCCGTCGATCTGACCTTGCATAGTAAAATTCGGAAATATAAGGAGCCTTGTCCATTCCGCATCCGATGGGTGCGGGAAGGATCAAGATCGCGTCGGTTCCCCGGCAACGGGGATGAAAAGGGAATGCGGTGCGGGCTGCGCAAGTGGCCCAATTCCGCGGCTGTCCCTGCAACTGTAAGTGGCGAGCGCGATATACATGTGCGGACGGCATTCACGCCCTTCCGCCAGCCACTGGGCCGGACGCTAAATCCTGCGAGGCCTGGGAAGGCCGTATATCAAGCGATGACCCATGAGCCAGGAGACCTGCCGGCGTCTGGTCGCTCTTGCCTTGGTCCAGGGGATGGCCGCGGCACGGTGAACTCCGTCTGAGCGACGACCGAGCGGCTGGGGCCGCATCGGAAGCCGTGTCGGTCGCCCCTGGCGTCCGGCCGATGTCGGCTGCCGACCGTTCGTGAACGGCACGCCCCTGCTGAACGTCGCAAGACGCCGACGGGGTATATATATGACCAGACTATATTCGGCTGCTGCTGCGGCCATTGCTTATGCCGTGCCTGTCCTTGCCGGGGCGGCGACACCCGATGCCACGCCCGAAGCGGAAAGCGCCGCGATCATCGTAACCGGCGCGGTGGAAACGCCGCGGCTCGACACCAGGGTGGAAGGGGCCAGCCGCCTTGGCCTCACCCCACTGGAAACGCCCGCGAGCGTGGAAACGATCGACGGCGATGCGATCCGGTTGCGCGGCGACCTCACCATTCAGGATGCCGCCGCCCGCGCCACCGGCATTGTCAACACATCGGGCGTCTTTGGATATGGCCTCTCCAGCCGTGGCTTCACCGGGCAGAATTCGGTGATGACGCTGTATGACGGCATGCGCATGTACAATAATACGCTGACCTTCCCGGCCGATCCGTGGATGGCGCAAAGCGTTGAGATACTTCGCGGCCCCGCCTCCGTGCTTTATGGCGAAGGGGCGATCGGCGGCGCCGTCAACGTGGTGCGCAAGCAGCCGTCCGATGAAATGACGGTCAGCGGTCGCATCGGCGTGGCATCCTATGACAGCCTGAATGTCGCGGCTGGCGCGGGCGGCCCCCTGACCGACGGCCTCAGCTTTCGCGCGGACGCAAGCTATCGCCGGTCGGAAGGATGGATGGACCGCGGCGATTCCGACGCATTCGCCGTGGCTGGCGCGATAAAGCTGCAACTCGCGCCCGACCTTGCCGTCACATTGTCGCATGATCACAGCAAGCAACGCCCGCGCACATGGTTCGGCACGCCGCTGGTGGATGACAGGCTGGACCCGTCCTTGCGTCGCAAAAACTATAATGTGTCGGACGCGCAGTTGCGCTTTCGCGACGACTGGACCCAGGCAAAGATCGATTGGGACGCTTCGGACGGCTTGACGTTGCACGCCACCCTCTATCGCCTGACCGCCAATAAATATTGGAAGAATGCCGAACGTCTGACCTTCATACCCGAAACCGGCACGACGCCCGCGCAGGTTCGCCAGTCTAGCTTCCTTGAACTATATCATATCCAGAAACAGACCGGGGCCAGGGTCAGCGCCAATCTGCGCCATGACCTGGGCAGCGTCGAAAATCAGATGGTGCTGGGCTTCGATCTCAACCGCATCAGCTATGCCAATGTCAGCAATTCGGGCAATGACGCGATCCGCTTCGTGGATGTGGACGGGGTCAGCCTTGGCACCTTCATCCATCAACCCGGCGCACCGACCAGGCCGCGCTACACCAACCGGATCCGCCAATATTCGATCTTCGCCGAAGACCGGATCAGGTTCAGCGATCATTTCTCGCTGGTGGGCGGAATCCGCTACGACCGCCCGGAAATCACCAAGACCGATCATGTGACCCCGGCCAACAATTTCACGTCGACGCCCGATGCGGTCACATGGCGCGCCGGGGCGGTCTATAATCCCGTGCCGACCCTGTCCTTTTACGCGCAATATGCAACGGCTGCCGACCCGGTCGGCGCGCTGGTGTCCACCAGCACCGTCCAGAGCAGCTTCGACCTGTCGACTGGCCGCCAATATGAGGCCGGGATCAAGCATATTTTCTGGGGATCGCGCGGCCAATGGACCCTGGCCGTCTATGATATCGTCAAGCGAAAGCTGCTGACATCCGATCCGCTGATCCCGACGCTGCAGGTGCAGGTGGGCCAGCAATCGTCCAGGGGCGTCGAAGCATCGCTGTCGCTGGAGCCGCTGGACGGGCTGAGCATCTCCCTGAACGCCGCCCTGTTGCGCGCGCGTTACGACGACTTTAATGAATCGGTAGGCGGCGCGCTGTTCGATCGCACTGGCAATCGCCCGACCAATGTGGCGGCAAACAGCGCCAACGCCTTTGTGAGTTGGGAATTCGCCAGGGGCTGGATCGCCGACGGCGGCGTCAGCCATGTCGGTCGGCGGTTTCAGGACGCCGCCAACAGCCGCGTCGTCCCCGCCTATACCCTGACGGACATAGGCGTGCGGTGGCAACTGGTGCCGGGGGCCAGCCTTGCCCTGCGCATGCGCAATGTCTTCAACGAAACCTACGCGCGCGCCACCTATGGCATGACGCAATGGGTGCTGGGCGATCCGCGCACGGTGGAAGCGACGCTGCATGTCGGCTTCTGACCTTGGACGAGTGGCGGGGCGGGGACCATCGGTTCCCGCCTCCGCGCCGCTCTGGAAGATGGTCAAGCGCTGGCTTTATATCTTTCATCGCTGGACAGGCATCGTCCTGTGCCTGTTCTTCGCCATCTGGTTTCTGTCAGGGCTGGTGATGCTCTATGTCTCCTTCCCGTCCTTCCGCGCGGCGGAGCGGGTGGCGACCGCAGCGCCGATCGACTGGGGGCAAGTGCATGTCGGTCCCGATCAGGCCCTGGCGCGCCTCAAAGAACCGCAGTTCCCCGCAAAAATGCGGCTCGGCATGACAGGCGGAGAGCCGGTCTATCGCTTTGCCACCGAAGCGGGCAGGCGGGCGGTCTCGGCAAGAACCGGTCGGGAAATCCACGGCATCGACGCATCGCACGCCCGGCAGATCGCCGGGACCCTTGTCGGCGCGGCCAGTCTTTCCGTCGATCCGGTCGACCATGACCAATGGGTCGTCACCCGGCATTATAAGGCGATGGCTCCCTTCTGGCGGGTGCGGCTGGCCGACGCGGCGGCGACCGACGTCTATGTTAGCCAGAAGACCGGCGAGGTGGTGCAGAACACGACCTCGCATGAGCGTTTCTGGAACTGGCTGGGCGCGGTGCCGCACTGGATCTATTTCGAAGCGCTCCGCCTGTTCCAGGAACCCTGGCGACAGACCGTCTTGTGGACATCGGGCATCGGCATGTTGGGCGCGGTCGCTGGCTTCTGGATCGGCTGGATGCGCGTCCGCCTGGCCCGGCGGTACAAGTCCGGGTCGGTCAGTCCCTATCGCGGCTGGATGAAATGGCATCATGTCGTCGGGCTGTTCGGCGGGATTTTCCTCATCTGTTGGGTGTTCAGCGGCTGGCTGTCCATGAGTCCCTGGGGCGGACTGCGTGACAAGGCGCGCGATGTAGCCAGCCTCTATGCTGGCGCGCGCAACAGCTTCCCGGCGACCGACAAAGCGACATTGGCCCGCACCGCCCATGGCGCCCGCGAAGTGCGCTTTGCATATCTGGGCGGTGGACCTGTCATCAGCATATGGGGCCATGGACCGACCGCGCTGCTGGATGCGAACAGCGGCAAGGCGATGATCCCGGACCGGGCGCATATCGCCGCGATCGCTCGAAGCGCCATGCCGGGTGCCCGGCTGACGACGACCGATCGGCTGGAACAGCCCGATCGCTACTGGTATTCGACCGGCGATCCTCGTGACGACAGCCGCCCATTGCCGATATTGCGGCTGAAGTTCGACGACCCGGCGCGTACATGGCTGCACATCGATCCGGCGACGGGAGCCTTGCTGGGTCAATTGGGATCGGGAGGACGCTCTTATCGCTGGTTGTTCAACGCGCTGCACAGCCTGGACCTGCCATGGCTGCTGGTCTGGCCCCCGGCGCGACATATCTTCATCTGGCTTCTGTCCGGTGCTGGCCTGGTCATTTCCTTAAGCGGCGTCGTGATCGGTTGGCGACGGTTGTTTCCAAAGAAAACAAGGCAACCCTGACCTGCGGATCGGAAAGACGGGAACCGTCTTGATGCGTCGCGCCGCCGCTGCCATTCATCGCATATGAAACAAGCTGCCAAGGCGCCGACTGGCGTGAAGACACGCGGCGTGGGTCGCCCGCGCCGATTGACCCTTGAACAGGTTCTGGATGCCGGACTTGCGCTGGGTCTGGACGGTCTGACGATGGGCGCGGTTGCCGATCGGCTGGGCGTGACCATCACCGTTTTATACGGCTATGTTTCAGGCCGGGAGGAACTGGTCCGTCTGGCCGCCGCGCGTGCGGCGCAGGACCATGACTTTCCGGCCGACGCCGGGCAGCATTGGACGCTCTATGTTGCTGGCCATGCCGCGGCCTTGTTCTCGCTGCTCACGGGGCCGGGCCAGCTGGTCGCGCAATATTTCGCGGGCGGGCTGGGGCCAGAGGTTGAGCTGGATCGCGCCGAAGCATGGTTGGAGGCGCTGGCCGCGCGGGGTTTCCACCCGCGTGAATCGCTTCGCCTTCAGCGCCAGATGGGCGAAATCGTCATCGGTGGAGCGGTCACCTTGATGCACATGCGGTCGTTCGAAGCAGCCGGGGGACCGTTCGAAGAAGCGGCGATCCGCGCAATGGCGAAACGCGAAGAAGGGGAAATACCGCTTCTGCTGTCGGAACACTCCATGTTCAGCAAACGCGAACCCGTGTGGCAAAGTACGCTTGCCTTGCTGCTGGAGGCGGTGGCAACCGATAGGGGAGAGGCGTTCGATCGGCAGGCGGTCATGCGCGTCCTGGCACTGGTGCCCACCGACCAGGGGATTTTCTAGGCAGATATAGCCATCTGCTGGCTTTGGAAATGCTCCAGGCTGTGCAACGGACGGGGGCCGACATGAAACCGGCCCCCGCTTGATGTCACGCGCCTGTTCTCACGCTGCGATCTGCTGCTGGTGCGGCCCCGGCGCTTCGGCGGGATAAAAACGGGGAACGCCGGGGTCGTAGACATTGGTCAGCAACTTGATGAAGCCCTGGTCGCGCATGGGGTCGGTAGGCATTTCGAAACTATGGCCCCGCGCGCGCAGGTCCTTGATGAATATGTCGAAAATCTGGTCGTGGGTCAGGTCGTCGCTATGCTCCATCACCATCTTCAATTCTGCATAGTCCATGAAGATTTCAGCGCCCCAATGCACCATCAGGCGCATTTCCTGTGCCGGCACCTTCTGGATAACCTTGTCATCGGTGGTTAGCTGCCACCCATCGGCGATATCGGGGTCGGCCCCGAACAGCGTATTCAGCGCCAGGCCTTCAGGTTTGCGCTGGTCCACCGGCCCACCAGCTTCCGCCCGATGAAACATCATTTCATTCTCGACCAGGACGGCGCGATTCCACATCGGCGACGCAATACGGGCCGGTTGGGCATATTGCCCATCGGGCCAGTATGTGAAGCCGCCGCCGGTCGAACCCTTGTAGAACCAGGTCACGATCTGCGCCTTTTTCGTTCGCCAATGCGTGAACAGGCCTGATTTGCTCATGGTGTTCAACATGTAGATCGGCGTGTTGCGTTGATTGATGCCCCGGAATGACGTTGCATCGATATGGGCCGGGTCGTGGCTGGCGCATGCGCCGTTGATGTTGAACAGCATATTGTCTGGGGTGGCGTAATCCGCCTTCCAGTAACTGCGCACCATGTCCAGGAAAGGCGAATTGAGGAAGCAATCCTCGATCTCTGGATGCAGGCATGTGCCAAACCTCGCCAGATAGCCGCGAAAATTCGGCGTCAGGAACATGTCGAATGTCGGCGTAACCCCTTCGGGCATCGCGCCGGACATGGTGGCCACCACCTCTTCGGCGGACGCGAAATGTTGCGCCAATATCATCTGCCAGGGACCCTTGTCGCGGATCAGGCGAACGATCCGGCCATGCTGATCGTCGTTATAGACGCCCTCCAGAAGGCGCGGAGGCGCAATGGGACGAATGATGTTGGGCAGGTTCTCAGGCATGATCCACTCCGTTCGACTCTTTGATCCATGGTAGCAGTCAGCTTCTCGGCCTGCAATAATATCCGTATTCATTTCGGAAATATGCCGAACCCATGGAAAGCGGTGGGAACGGCCCGTATTGTGCCCTCGCCGCAGCAAAGGCCGTTCCCCATGGTGGCAGGCGTCAGCGTCCCTCCGCAGCGCCCCCGCCGGTTTCACGGATCAGGCGTACCGGGCCGATCAGGCCTGACGACGGCAGCGGCGTGTCGGCTGTATAAGGGGTCGCGCCGAATGCCTTGCCCCCGGCGCCGATATTGTCGAACACCGTTGCGGGCTGTTCCAATCCCAGGCTGGGCGCATCTTCATGGGTGAAGCTGATCCGTTTGGTCACGCCGGGCTGGCGGTCCCCAACGACACGGTTCACCCACAAATTGCTGACCCGAACCTCGAACTTGTTCACCCCCGGCTTGATCAGGGGGGTGACATCCAACTGATAGGGCGTCGTCCATGCGATCCCCGCCGACCGGCCGTTGACCAGCACTTCCGCCACGACTTCAACCTGACCCAGGTCCAGCTTGATGGCGCTCGCACCGCTCAGCCAGGATTTGGGAACGCTCAACGTCCTTTTGTAACTGGCCGTGCCGGAAAAGTAGCGGACGCCAGGGTCGGCATCTTTGCTCAGGTCCCGCAATTGCCCCAGCGCAAGTTTCGCCGGTGCCCCCCGTCCGGGCTGGAACGCGACCGACCAGCCATCGGACATGTCGGCAATCTGCTGGGATGCAACCGCCGGGACGGTCCGGGCATCCGGTCCGTCTTTCTGAAAGACGACGAAGGTCGATCCGAAAGGATCGAAAGGGATATCGACGATCGTGCGCCCATTGTCGGTGCGATAGCTGGCCGGACTGGCCTTTCCGGTGACGGGGTCCCACAGTTCCGCCGCCTTGCCTGCCGTGCGGAACGACGCCTGCACCCTTTGGGCGCGGTCCTTGCGGTTGGCGACGAAGTAGACGTCGCTATCGCCCACGCGCCGATGCAGGAACCGGACCTCCGCATCCGCAGGAGCCTGGACCAGCTCGAAATCGGCGGCGATCTTTTCCGCGGTCAGGGCGGCGTCCGGCAGTTTGGCCGCATATACCTTGCCCGCGCCGACCTTGGCCACGCCACTCGATGACGGCCACAGTTCCGCTATGACGGCGCGCACCTTGGCCGGGTCGTCGCTCAGGCTGGGCGACCCAAGCGGACGTTCGCCCACCAGCACAGCGCCTGCCCGCACCAGGTCGCGCAACCGTTCCAGCGTGGGCAGCGTCACCCACTGCACCTGTCCGCTCATGTACAATATCCGCCACGACATGCCGCTTTCCGTCACCAGGCGTCCATCCTTGACGCTCAGGCGGGTCTTCAGGGCGTCGGCGTTGACATAATCATATTGCAGGCCCTCCGGGACGGTCGGAGGCTCCTTGCCGAACAGCGCGACGATGGACGTGCCTTCGCCATAGAAAATCGCCACATCATTGACCGCCTGCCCCTGCTGCAACAGGTGGGATGCGCGCCCCAGATAGCTGATCCAGGGTCCGGCCTGCTCCGCCCATGTATCGTTGCGGTTGAACCAATGGCCAAATGGCCCCAGCACCAGCCCCGGCGCCTTGCCGATCAGCGGCTGGTGAACGCTGCTGTGCAGGATGAAACGGTTGACCCCGGCCAGCATCATCAGGTCGGCATAGGGCTTTAGCAGACGGGGCGACAGCGACCATGGCGACCCCGCCGCCGTCAGCGATTCCGCCGCAACCAGATTGCGCCCCCACACATTGGCCACCGACGCCGATTCCCGAATATCCGCAAACGGCTCCGCCCGGAATGATCCGGGCGCACCCTGGACCCACATGGCCGCCATCGGCACATCGGCCGACGCCTTCATCTCCATCCCATCTCCAATCATATGGGGGGATCCTTCATGGGATTCGCCGTAACGGATCATCCCAACCTTATGCAATTCCGCGCTCAGCCTGTCATAATGCTCAGTCTTCACCAGCTCCTGCTGCGTCCGACGAAAATCCCACAGGAAACGATCACTCACTTCCGCGCTGTCCACGATATAGCCCGCCAGCGCGGGAAGATATGGCACCGCATCATAGCCGCGCAGTCGTCTGAATTGCTCCAGCATTGCAGGGGTCCAGTTGGCCGTTCCCGCTTCCCAGCTGTCGAATATCATGTTGCTGACGCCGGGCTTCCCCAGTCGGCCACCACTCGCCTCGCGATATTTGTCGAGATACTGGGTGATATAGCTGGTGACGTCCGCGCCACTCAGCTTATCGACCTCCAATCCCGATCCGCTCGCCTGAGCAGGTGCGTTATGTTGTCCCGTAAGCGAATAACCAAAGCGCAACACAACCCACTGACCGCGCGGCGCGGTCCAGTCGAGGGAACCATCGGCCCGCAGTTTACTTGTCAGATCGACGACATCGGAAGTCCGCAAAGCGCTTCGCTCGGCAGGTGTCGCCAATGCGTAATAATCATGCGACACCTGAAATCCCGCCTTGCTTTCCCAGGCGTTGATCATCGGTGCGCCGTGAAGCACAAGCTCCGAAATCAACAATCTACCTGCGGCGCCCCCGCCGATGTTCAGCATTGCGTCCTTTTTCGGTGCTTCCTTAACAGCTGTCGGAACTACGACCCGGAACATGCGGGCCGTGGTCGTAGACACCGAAGTCGTGCGCTGCGGCCCCGCAGTTTCCAGCCTACCCACCATTTTCCAGGATCGGCCGTCATCACTTGCTTCCAACCGCGCGTTCGGACCAAGCCCCGCGCCGCCCGTCCCACCCATAGGCGCATAATTTCCGGTCGCGATCGAAATCGCCCTGATCGTCACCGGCTGACCATAATCATATTGCAGCCAGGCGTCGCTTTCCGGCGTGCTCGCTGTCAGCTCGCTGGTAGCAACCACATCGCCATCGTTCAGGGTGGCGGTGTTGAAGCTGCCGCCGCTGGCCGTTGCGACCGGGCGCGGCAGGATATATTGCGCGGGCAGACGGAATGCGACCACCTTTGCATCCCGATAAAAGGCTGTGCTGTTTCGCGGGTCGATACTAGCGTTGTTCTGGAACAGGCCAGCGGTACCCGGCGGTTGCGCCAGTTTGCCCGTGAAGCGCTTGCCACCGTCGATCCGTGTCTCGCTCCAGACATATTTCTTCATTGCCTGTTCGGGCTTTACCCAGGGGCCGCCGCTTTCGCTCCAGCCGGGGGAACCGGCGACGCCGATATCAAAATTTCGCGCGATGCTGCCGTCGATCGCGTGCTTGAAGGCATCCTTCCACTCGGGACTCATATATGTCAGCGGCGCTTCCAAAACCCGCGGCGCACCAACGTCCACGTCAAACGCCTGATATCCACCCAACCCGATACGCTGCATCCAGGACAGATCGGCGTCGATCCCCTGCTTGCTAATTTGCCCGCTGTTCCAGTGCCACCACACCCGAGGCTTGGCCGCGGTCGGGGGGGTCTGGAAAGAGTCGAGAGAAACGTCTTCAGCAGCTACGCCGCCAGAATATAGCAAAGCCATCGTGAGCGCACAGGACGCGAGCTTGATCAGCGAAAAGCGTGCCAACGATTATCCTCCTACGATGCTTTGCGCAAAGTGGTAGGCTTCGCCATGCGTTAGTTCAAGAAATCTGGGCGAGCTTGATCTGATAAACCAGCGAAAACGTGGCGAGCCAACCCAATCAGTGAAGACAGGTCCATCGCCCGTATAAACGCGGAGGCATTGGGCGGGGGAAGCCCCAGGATCAACAAATAAAGGAATATGGCGGAGACGGAGGGATTCGAACCCTCGGTGCCGAATTCTCAGCACGACGGTTTAGCAAACCGTTGGTTTCAGCCACTCACCCACGTCTCCAAACATGGCCTGAACGCCCGCTTGGGGCGGGACAGCGGCTAGGCGGATTGGGCTATAGCGGCGGCTTTTGCCCATGGCAACGGTCCTGTGACACGAAAATTGACGGGAAGGGCAGGCAGGCGATTCGTTCCGGCGCGGAATCGACTCCGGTCGCCGTTCGTTCATTGTCGTTTCAGCTTGAAACGGGATAATCTGCGGGATGACTGAAGATCGGGTAGAACGGGGACTAGTGGCATGATCGGAACAATGAAGCGGGCGACAGCCCGCGTGACGCGCATGGGCACGCTGATACTGGCGATCGGTGGGGTTGCCCTGGCGCCGGTCCCCGCATCGGCACAGATTCGGACGATCGATCCGAACAGTGCGATTGATTCCGATCTCGCTCCTGTACCACCACAGAATAACACGCCGACCGATCCCGGGCTCGATCCTGTCGGAACACCCGCGCCCGAAACGGTTCCCCCAATGTCGGACAACACGGCTACGGGCGCACCCGTCACCGCCAATTCACCCCCGGCTGCTCCATCTGCCAGCGAATCCTATCAGGAGGATGACCTGATCGGCGCGGCTGAAGGCGTGTTTGGCAAGGGTGCAGAGGGTCTGGCTGGCCTGATCGAAAAGATATTGAAGGATCAGGGCCGCCCAAATGCCTATATCGCCGGGCGTGAGGCTTCCGGCGCATTCGTTGTCGGCCTGCGCTATGGGTCCGGCACGCTCAACCATAAGGTGGAAGGCACCCGTCAGGTCTATTGGACTGGTCCGTCGATCGGTTTCGATGTGGGCGGCAACGCAGCCAACACCTTTGTCCTCGTCTATAATCTCTATGACACACAGGACCTGTATCATCGGTTCCCCGCAGCCGAGGGGACGGCCTATCTGGTCGGCGGTTTCACCGCCAGCTATCTCCGCTGGGGCAGCGTCGTGCTTATTCCGATCCGGCTGGGTGTCGGGTATCGGCTCGGCATCAACGCGGGCTATATGAAGTTCACTGAAAAGCGGAACTGGCTGCCTTTTTGACAGGCTACAGAAGAAGGCTGAGCTGCGGCCCCGGGTCTTCGCTCTCCTCATGATCGAGGTTGTGGATGCCAAGGCCCAGCAGCCTGGCGCCCATCCGCAAGGGCAGTTGCGCCCGCATTAGCGCGCAACCCGTTTGCGCCAGCAGATCGGGTGAGCGTACCGGCGCGGCAAAGCTCTTTGATCGCGTAATGATGCGAAAATCAGCGAATTTGATCTTCAGCACAATCGTTCTGCCATAGGCACCGCTTTTTTCGATCCTGGTCCACAGGCTAGCCGCGATGCGCTCCAATTCTGTGACCAGAGCATCTTCGGCGATAAGGTCGCCAAAAAACGTGTCCTCCACACTTACAGATTTGCGCTCCTGCCGTTCGTGTACCGGTCGGTCGTCTTCGCCCCGCGCCGCGCGATAGTAGAAGGGGGCAGCACTCCCGAAATGCTGTTGTAGAAAGGAAAGGTCGCGCGCACAAAGATCGGCGCCTGTCTCTATGCCCAATTCCTGCATCCGCCGTGCCGTTACCGGACCGACGCCGTGTATACGACGGACTGGCATCCTGGCCATGAAGCGGGCCCCTTCATCGGGACGAACGACGCACAGGCCGTCGGGCTTGTTCTGGTCCGATGCCAGTTTGGCGATCAGCTTGTTGTAGGACACGCCAGCCGAGGCGGTGAGGCCGGTTTCTTCCTGGATCATGCGGCGAATCTCTTGAGCGATCATTGTCGCCGACGCGAGGCCGGGTTTGTTGACGGTTACATCCAGATAGGCTTCGTCCAGTGACAATGGCTGGATGATGTCTGTGAAGCGCCCAAAGATGGTTCGTATCTGGGATGAAGCGGCGCGATAGGCGTCGAAACGGGGTTTTACGAACAAAAGATCCGGGCAGAGCCGCCGCGCTTGAGCACCAGGCATGGCCGACTTTACGCCAAATATGCGCGCTTCGTAGCTGGCGGTCGCGACCACGCCGCGCGGCCCACCTCCGCCCACGGCGATCGGCTTCCCGCGCAACGCTGGGTCGTCACGCTGCTCGACCGATGCGTAAAAGGCGTCCATATCGACATGGATGATCTTGCGTATGCCGGTCGGCGGGCTTTCCATGGCGGGCGATTATGGCACAGCAGGAACCCAAGGGAAACAAGGCGGTGGTTCAGCCCGCCTTGGTCATTTCTTGTCCTTGAGCGACAGCAGCGCGGCGAAAGGGCTGGCCTGTTCCTCCGTCAACACCCCTGCTTCGCGAAGATGGGCGTCCGCGTCGGGGGAGCGGGGATAAGGCGTCATTGCCAGCGCGACGGTTTCAGCGACGGCTTCGCCCATGTCGATCACCTGCCCGTCATAGCCAATGACGTCGCAATCGTTCGAATCGATCTCCAGCTCTTCTCCTTCGCCACCGGTTTCGCTGTCCGGGACAAAGCGCAGCACGAAGTCGGTTTCGATGCTTTCGGGGACAGGCAGGCCAGTTGCGACGCAAGCTTGTACCAGTTCCGCGCGCAGATGCCCACGCGCCGATATGCCGCCCGAATCCTGGGTCAGCCCATATTCCGCCTCCAACCGGTCAAGGCTCAACAGATGGAATCGGTGGGCCAAAGCTTCTCGTTCGGCTGGCTCCGCGCTGATCGTCACGCCCTGCGCATGCCGGGCAAGCTGATCCATGCGGACAGGCCGAGAAAATTCGGGGGTGGGGGACGTCATCCCAACTCTCCTGCAATAAGGGCGGGGCGGGTGACGGAGCCAAGTCTGACCCAATAAGCGCGCAGACGCGATTCGACATAAGCCAACGCGCTACCGGTCGGGGGGGATCCGCGATACAGGTTGCGGTTGAGTGCTTCGCTCAATTCCGTTTCGCCTGACAGCGCTGCGCGATAGGCGGACAGGCGGCCGCCAAGAGCGCTCATCATGCTTCCGATATGCTTGCCGACGACGACATCGCCTATTCCTTCCTGCCGCAACTGTCCGTCCATGTCGTCGATGAATAATTCCGTCAGCCACACGCTTTCCTGCGCCGCGTCCAGGCTTTCCAGTCGCATCATCACCTGCGCCAGGATGGCGACGATCATGTCAAAGCGTCCGTCGACCGTGTCAGGGACCTTCCCTTCCAGATACCAGTGGGGCTGGCGGCCTTCCTGAACGATGGCCTGATAAAGCGGCTGCATCGCACCCTTGGGATCGTGGCTTGCGAACAGGCGCCGGAAAAGCTTTGGCATGACGTGTCTGTTTCCTGGATGAACCGAACGAGGCCCCCTTGCCGGGGTCCGCTCATTTCCATATTGATCGGCAGGCCGCCGGATGCAATGGCGGGGTCAGCTTTAAGGATTCCCGGGTCCCGTCCCGGCAGGAGAAGTTCATGCGCCAGTTCAGCCGACAGTCCCGCAGCGGGCGGATCTTGCTCGCGGGTGGCCTTGTGGCGCTCGCGTTGGGGATGTCGGGTTGCACCCGAATCCGCACGCATCAAGGGTATCAGGTCGACAAGCTGCTGGTCGATTCCATCCAGCCTGGCGTCGACAACCGCGCATCGGTGGAAGGCACGCTGGGACGTCCGACCTTCGCCGCGCAGTTTGGCGAACAGGACTGGTATTATGTGTCGCGCGACATGCGCGCGCTCGCTTTTTCTAATCCCAAGCCTGTCGCGCAGACGATCCTTCGCGTCCGTTTCGATCCTGCGGGCAATGTCGCCGCGGTCGATCGGATGGGGTTGGAGCAGGTTGCCAAAATCTCGCCTACCGGTGACAAGACGCCAACGCTTGGCCGTCATCGCAGCCTGCTGGACGAAATTTTCGGCAATATCGGCGCTGTGGGGGCCGGTGGCATGGGCGGAATGGGCGGCGGCAGCAACACCGGCGGTCCGAACGGAAGCTAAAACGGTGCTCGCTTTCTCGCGCGGTGCCGGTTTTCATGCATTGGGGGCGAATTCTCCCCCGCACGGCAGCATCGCGCGTAGGCCCGTACCGATGGGTGTCGGGCAATAGCCCAAGGCTTTCAGGCGCTCGATATTGAGCGCGGGGAAGCCCCAATCGGATTCTCCCGATGACATGTCCTGGTGAATGGGCGAACCGGTAAGGTCCGTCAGTGCTCGGGCAAGTTCGGCGATGCTGGTCCTTATTCCACTGCCCACGTTGAAGGGACCGGAAGACTCGCGTTCGAGTACGAGCAGCAACGCTTCAACCACGTCATCGACCAATACCAGATCCGAACCGAAGCGGCCCGATCCAATAACCTGGATCGGCTGCCCGGCCTGCGCGGCCCGCACCATATTGCCCAGCGCGCCGCTTTCCTGACCCGGCCCATAAACCGAACCAAGCCGCAGGGTGCCAAGCGTCAAGCCCGTGGTCCGGCAATATTGTTCGGCATAGATTTCCTGCATGATCTTGGAGCCGAGATAATAGCCCCGGCTCGACGGGAACAGCGCCGACCCCTCGTCGGGGGATAAGCTGGTGGGGGCATAGGCGTTGGCGCTGCTCGTCTGGACCACATAGGCAACGTCTCCACGACCCGCCATCTCCAGCAGTCCAAGCGTCCCCAAGGCATTGACGTTCCAGCAGCGGGCGGCCTCTGCGGGATCTTCATGATTGCGCGGAATATAGGCTGCCAAATGGACCAAAGCATCGCACCCTTTCAGCAAGGACGCATTCGGATCGAGGGAGCTCAAGTCCAGCGACCGAAACTCGTCCCCCTCCGCCGCCGCCGCGGGCCTTTGCCGTCCGAGATGGCGGATGCGATAGCCCCTGGCCCTGGCGGCGTCTGCGAAATGCCGACCGATAAAGCCGGACCCACCCGTCAGCGCGAGGAGAGCGCCCGGCTTCACCGGACCGCGTCGATGCGATCCTGCTGGACGAACATTTCGTCCAGGTAGCGCAGGATCACCCCGGACCGAACTTCGGGCTGCACGATTGGGGTGCCGAACAGCAGGTGGCGTATGCACATCTCCACTTCATTGAACCCCGCCATGGCGCGCAAAGGCGTAGTACCGGAAAAGCGGGCGTTGATCTCAAAGACGCGCGGCTCGCCCCGTTTGTCAGTGCGAAACTGGAAGTTGGCCGGTCCGTGGGGGCGAAGCGCGCGGCCCAATGAGCGAACCTGTTCGTTCAGTTCGGCGTAGTCGCCGGTATAGGCCCGATAGGTATTGCCGTCGCGCAGATCGCGTCGCATCACGATCGACGCTTGCACATCGCCGTCGAAGAATAGCACGCTGGCGGTATATTCGCTGTCCGGATCGCCGACGCATTCCTGAACGACCAACCCCTCCCGGTCGGCCCGCGCCTGTTGAAGCGCGTCCCTGTTTCGCACCACGGACACGCCGACCGACCGAGCGCCCACGCGCGGCTTGACCACGAGTGGGAAACCGATCTCCGCCACCAGTTCTTCCACCCCTTCATCATCCTGCCCGCACACGGAGCGGGGCGGATTCAGGCCCACGCTCTGGAAAAAACGTGCGGTTTCCAGTTTGTCGTCCGCAATCGCGACCACGCGCGGGTCGCTGACGATCACATGCGTCCCGAACAGCGCCTCCAACCGTTGCCGCTGCTCTGCGAAGAAGGCTAGCTCGACATCCGTTCCCACCAGCACGACATCTGGCCGCTCACGGTCCAGCAGCTCATCGATGCGCTCGCCGAATAACGGATCATCGGCCATTGGAAGGCGGTAGGCGGCGTCCGCCCAATAAAGACCTGAAGAAAGAGGGTTGGGATCCGCGGCGATCAGCGTGCAATCCAGTGTCGATTGCCGCAAAGACTTGATGATGCCCTGACCCAGAACGGCACCAGCGCCCGTGACAAGTGCCTTCATGCGAAAAACCGGCAGAGCCGCTCCCGTGTTGATGCCGTCATGCTGGTGGCGTGGATCGCCTTCATATGGTCCTCCGTGTTGAAACTGACGGGCCGCGATCCAATGGTGACGTGCTGCTGGTCCAGGGTCACCATGGCCCATTGCGGCGTCCGGTCCCGGTCGTCCCGCGGCTGGCCTAGTGAGGCGAGGGTGAAGATGGTCTCTGTATCGCAATCATAGCGCCGCATTCGGTGGGAATGTCCAAAAAGGCCGAAACGATAGCCGCGCTCCGCCAAAGCGGGGGACGCCGCCTGGGCATCGGCGGCGGATCGGATATAGCGCCAGTCGCCGAACGGATAGGGGTTGGCATGGGCGGCAAAGAGCGGCCCTTGTGCCCAACTTCTCTGCCAGGCGAAGCGGTCCATCATTCCTGCTGGCACGCGCTGGGCGGTCCAATCGATGCTTTCGCGCAACCAGTCCGGCAGGCTGGCGGCATAGGCAACTGCGTCCGCATCAGCAGTGTAGAGCAGATCGTGATTGCCGCTCAACAGGATCGCGCCATCCCGATCCACGGCATCCTGAACCAGGTCCAGCGTTTCTGCCGGATGGACGCCATAGGTCAACAGATCACCCAGGATCAGCATAGCATCGAACCCTTCCACACGCGCCGCGGAAAGGGCCGATGCCAACGTGGCGCTAAGTGCATGGATGTCCGTCAGGACGGCTATCCGCATGGTTTCGCTTGTGCTCATCCCGTCGCGGCAGCCCGTAGGGAAACGGGCGCGTTGGCCCGTCTGCCACGCGCATCATCATAAAGCGCCAGATGGGCGGTCGCGCAGCGTTCGATCGAAAATCGGCGTGCACTTTCCAGCGCTCCGGCGGACAGCGCGGCATAAGCCGCCTCATCCGACAGGGCGTCAGCCATGGCGGACGCCAGAGCCTCAGCATCCCCCGGCGGCACTAGTACCCCATTCACCCCCGGCACAATCATTTCCCTGTTGCCGGCCACATGGGTGGCCACCATGGGCAAGCCGCTGGTCGCCGCTTCGATAAGCGAAATGGGAAAGCCTTCCCATAGCGAACTGTTCACGAACAGGTCCGCCTGACGCATCAGCATGTCGACATCGCGCCGAGCGCCGAGCAATTCCACATTCTCGCTGGCGCCAGTGGCGTCTACCAATGCTTGCAGTTGCTGCAGCATTGGCCCACCCCCCGCGATCGATATGCGTGGCTTGCGACCCTGGGGCGCGAGCGCGGCGGCCAGCAACCGCGCGGCGCCTACCAACGTCGGATAGTCTTTTTGCTCCGACACCGTACCGACGGCCAGGATGCTGGGGTTCCGCAACAGCTCCTGCCGGGGTTTTGCGGCATGAAACCGTGGATTGGCGGCGTTCCAGATCAGCTGAACCGGTTTGCGGCTGTGCTGCCGCAGGGTTGCCTCACATTGTTCACTGATCGCGACATAGCGGTCCACGATCCCGTTGAAGAAGTGGAAGGCCATGGGCGGAAAGGACAGGCGGCTGTTGTGATGGGTCAGGATCACCGGCACTCGCGGACGCGCCAGTGCGATGATGGGGAGCGCGCGGGCGGTATGGCTGTGGATGACGTCAGGGCGCGAAGTTCGCAAGGCATGGCGCAGGGCGCGCGCGCCCGCGATCCAGGCGTTGCGGCTGTGCAGGCCCAGCGATAGCGCATGACCACCCGCCAGTCGGATGTGGTCCATCATCGCGGCTTCGGTGTCGCGGTCGTTGCCGATCTGAGACGCGTCGCTCAAGGCGATGACGGTCGCGTCATGGCCGACTACCACAAAGCGTTCCGTCAGGTCGCGGGCCAGCATTTCCGCACCGCCGCAGGTAAAACTTGTGATGATCGAACAGATGCGCATCGGTCACCGGCTTTCGCGGAACGACTGGAAGTCAGGGTGAGTGATGGCGATCAGCGCCTTGGCTTCCGCGGACAGGTCGCGGCGGCATCGCTCGACGATCAGGTTCGCCTGATCATCCTCAAGCCATTGGCCGAAGGTTCCCGCCTTGCCGCTGCGCATCCGCATGCTTTGGGTGTCGGTGCGGTCATAGTCGTGGCCTGGGATGCCGCCGTCCCGTTCCTTGTCGCGCATCCGGTCGAACCGCGCGGCGGAGATTGCTCTTGCCAATATGTCGGGCCGAAGCTCGACACCAAGGAACCTGAGGATGCCGGTAACCGCATCATCGGGGTCGGTGAGCATCTGTTCGTAGCTGATGATGTGATGCGGATGGTTCTTCAATCCCTCAGCCCAGCCATTGAGATAGGAAATCAGCGCGCCCAGGCCATAATGTTCCTCCGACAGGAACGCGTCCATCTCGCCCGAAAAGCTCCTTTTGTGCCGCGTCGCGTGGAAATAGGCGGATACGATCACGTCGCGTGGGTCGCGCACCAGGAAAAGCACCGGCCGGTAGGGGAATAGCTGTTGACGATAGGGCAGATGGCTCACCAGCACGAGCGGCAGGTCGGCCTTTGCGCCCCTACCGGTGAAGGCATCGACGCCGCGAACCGGATCACGATCGAAATTTGGCAGCACGCGAAAAGTGGTGGTAAGATCGGGCTCAAACCCCAGCCCGGCACATTCCGCGAAGTAACAGGACAGGAGATAGCGTAGCCACGTCCGCCCGCTCTTGGGATAGGACACCAGAAAGGCGTCGGCGCTCGCCGCCACCATGCGTAGATAGGGTTCGTCCCGCCACCGCCGCTTTACCGTCCGGGCCAGGGTCTTCAACATCATCGCCTTCATTGCTCCGCTCCGATGGGATGATCCTTCAACACTTCGAAAATGACCGACCGCCAGCTGGCCAGGATATGGTCCATATCGAATAGCGTCATGCGCGCCTTTGCCGCGTTGCTCAGCGCCTGGCGTCGATCGGGATCGCGGCAAAGCACGGCCATCGCATCGCCCAGCGCCGGGACATCGCCGTTGGGCACCAGTACGCCGCTACGACCCTGCTCGATCATTTCCGCCGGTCCCCAGGGGCAGTCGAACGAAATGACCGGCAGGCCCCCGGCCATCGCTTCGCCCACCACAATACCCCAGCCTTCAAAACGGGACGACAGGACGAACATGTCAGACTGGGCGATCCATTCGCCCGGCTGGCGGGTAATGCCCGGCAGGGTGACTCGACCGGACAGGCCCAACCTGTCCCGCTGCGCTTCCAGTGCCGCGCGATCAGGGCCTTCGCCCCAGATCACCAGGCGCCATTCGGGAATATCGGTCGCCACGCGGGCGAAGGCGTCGATCAGTCGATCGAAGCCCTTCTGCGGCACCAGCCTTCCCACGGCCCCGATGGTCCTGCCATCCGAAATGCGTGGCATGGCGGCGGCAGGTGGCGGTGCCGGGTTGGGGATGACCCATCCCCGCACCGTCATCGTGCGGGCGAAATGGTTCATCGCGCCTTGGGTCATGGTGACTAGTCCCGCCGATTGCGGATATGTCCATTGGCGTAGTCTGCTCCAGACCGACCCTACGGTTTGCAATTCGGGATTATTGCGTTCCGACACGATCACCGGCACGCCGATCCGCCGGGCGCTCAGCACGGACAGTATGTTGGTTCGCGTCAGGAAGCTGATCACCAAATCAGGTGCAGCTTCTTCAATGGCGGCTTGCAGCCTCTGCCTCCGCTTGAACATGGTCAAGGCTGCGGCAGGGGCGGGTCTGCGGCGGGACTTCATGCCCAGGCGCACGATGCGAACGGCTGGATGGTGGCTATAATAGGCCGGTGTCGCCTCATCCTCGAATACGATCAGCCTGACCGTCCAGCCCAGCGCTGCAAAATGATTGCACAACAGGCTGACGATATGTTCCGACCCGCCTGCTCCCAACCCTGGGAGGACGAAGGCGATGTTCGGTGGTCGGCTTGCGCGGACGAGCATCAGGCATCCTTGTTCACAACATGATGTTGCTGCCAAGTTTCTGTGCCAGGACCTTACAAGTCCATTGCGCGTAGGGGGTAGGCGGCGACCCTTCGGATGAAAGGGCCGCCGCACAATGGGTTAGTAGTGAAGCCGCAGTACCAATCCGGCACGGATGCGCTCGAATTCGTCGAACGGATTGGAACTCGCGCGTTTGGCATAACGCACGTCGGCCGCGATCGCGATGCGGCGGTTGAGCGAATATTCCAGCTCTCCGGTCACCCCGTAGATTTTCTGAACGTCGCCTGCGCCAAAGAATTGGCTGCGGCGATAGACCAGACCCACTTCGCCCCTCAGATTGTGACGAATTTCCTGCTGGACGCCCAGGCGGAAGCGCATGTCTTCGCGGGATTGGACCCCGATGCGGTAGGTTGCGACATTGCCTATGAACCCGTCCAGCGTAATAGCTGTGCGCGTCTGCGGCGAATAGGTCATGCTGACCTGCGCAGACAGGCGGGTGCGCGCTTCGATCGATGAATCCTTGGGATCAAATCGATAGAGGCCCACGGCTGCTTCGCCGCGAACCGTGCCACCCGGATCAACGGCGACCCCCACGCGCCCGCCATAGGTGGACGAATCGCGATCAGGGCTGCCGACCGGCGTGATCCTGTAGTCACGCTTTGACACAAAGCCTTCGACAAAGCCATTTATCAGCGGCGTGGCTCGCACCAGGACGCGCCCCAGGACCCCATAATTGTCAAGCTCACGATCATCGTCCAGGTCGCTTAGATATCGTGATCGGCTGGCGGTCCCGCGCACCATGACCCCAAACCGCGCCCCTTGGCGGGTGTAGGACAGGTCGCCATTCAACACGTTGAGTTTGCGCGGGCCGATCAGGGTGGCGACGCGCGCTTCAGGCTCGCCGCGATCCTCTACGACGCGGCTCCAGCTCGCCTCAGCCGTAACCTTGTCGGCGGCTGATGGCGTCCAGGTTGCCCCCGCGGCGACCTCTCCAGCTTCGGCATTTTCGCGGTCATATTGAAAATAACGGCGAAAATTACCGACGGCGCGAGCCGAAAGCTGGAGCGTGCCGCCAGATCGGACCAGCGCCACATAGGGGTTGACCAGCAGCTTGAAGTCATCCTTTTCATCGGACGCCTGGGCATAGATGTTGCTGTCATATTCCAGCCGGGTGTCGACCCCGATTGTGGCCGTTGCGGTGCCCAGCCTCAGCGGCGTGGGCACGAACAAGGCGGATGGAACATCCAGGAACGTCTCGCTGGATCGAAGATCCTGTGCATGGGCCACGGTGGCTGGCAGGGCGCTGCCGACGACCGCGATGGCGATGGCGACCTGCGCCGATGACCGGTTCCGCATCAGAACCACTTCTCATAGATGCGGATCGTATCGCCTGGCTGGATGATGTCGCGTTCGCTGGCCCGGCCTTCAACCTGACGGCCATCGATTACGCGGGTGACCCCGACATTGCCTTGTTGGGCGCGAAAGGTGTAGCCGCCTGCCGCAGAAACGGCCGCCAGAACCGACATGCCAGCGCGATACTGATATTCGCCAGGACTTTTGACCTCACCCAGCACATAGAAGGGGCGCAGCCTGACCGGCTGCACGCTGACAGTCGGAGCGTTCAACAATTGTCGTTGCGTTAACAGTTCCGCGATGCTGGTTTGCAGTTCCGGCACGGTCTTGCCGCTGGCAGGAACGTCGCCCAGGACCGGCAGGGCGATTTGGCCTCGGTCGTTGACGACATAGCTCGCCTCGGTTGCACCGGTGGGCGTAAGGCCAGGGATTGAAACCCGGACTTCATCGCCAGCACCCAGACGGTAGGCGACTGTCGGGGCGGGTGGTAGGCTCGCTAGGTTGGAAAGACCGCTGGAACAGGCTGCCGTCAGAACGAAAATGCCCAGGCAGACACAATGGGTGAACCGCTTGCTCATCTGTTTCCCCTCTCAACTGACGGTCGGAGTGTAAGCCTTTCCGGCACGTTGCGGCGAGCAATTTCGTATCGGGCACGGGCGAAAAGGGGATATTTCGCCAGCGCTTTTGGGATGTTTTCCCTATGCTGCCAGGCGGGATCTTTGTTTCCAATGGCTTAGGTCGCGGTCTATGAGTGTTTCCAGGTCGTCAATGTCCCGCGCATAATAGTCCATCATGCGCGCTCGCAGCGGATCGGACAGCGGCGGGTACTGAATTTGACGGGCGAACAGTCCGCGCACCCTTTCGAACATGCTGTTGCCCCGCAGCGGTCGGGCAGCTTCCTTAAGCGGCGCCAGCGCGGTGCGCACCGGCAGGGGCAGGAATCGCTCGCTACTGTCGTTGCGCGGGTTTGCCCCTACTCGCTTTGAATAATGGCAAAGTGCGCCAATATGTGCGCTGACCGTCGCTACCGTCTGTTCAGGCGTGGCCTTTACATCCTCGAACAGGATGATCTTGATCTGGTCAGCGCTGAAATGGACAAGCCAGCGGCGGATATGACGGGCATAGAGGCCATCTTCCAGAAAGCGCGGTTGATCGCTTGGCCGTCCGTCCAGATAAGCTTCCGGTCCCTGCGTCACGGTGCCACGCCGGAACAGCATCTTATAGTCGGAATAGGCGCGGTCGACGGGGTTGCGCAGTTGTACGACCAGCCGGGCCTGCGGCAGGACCGAAGCCATGCGTGCGGCTGCCAGCGGATGGGCGAGATAATCTGCAGATTTTTCGCCCAGCAACTGGCCAGGCGCCGCTCCGTCGAAGAAGCGGCGATAATGATCGAGTCCGCAATCATATTCCTGGCTGAAGAAATGCGGTTCCGGCGCGGGCAGATAGACGGCGGGATTATCTCTCAACTGGTTGTGGATCCAGGTCGTGGCGCCCTTGACCGCGCCAATGATAACAAAATGTGGCAGGCGATGATTGATCGTCATGCTTTTGCGCCTCGCTTTTTCTTCAATTATCCAGTTCAGCCAATGCTATCCGCAGGCAGTTGGCCATGCGGTGCATGTCATATTCGTCGAGCAGATGGTCGACAGGAAAGGCGATGCTGCGCCGCCCGGCCTCGCGCGCGGCGGCCAATGCCCCGTCGCGCTGCGGTGCGATTTCCTCAAACGCCGCCTCTTGAGACATATCCGCGCAGGATCCGCTGCCCACCGGCATGCCCATGCGGCACATCCGGTCAATGACTGCAGCGGTTGTTCCAGCTCCACCCAGCCGCGCCGGGTCTATCATGACGTAAAGGCGGTAGAAGGCATGACCGACATGATCGGGGATCGCAGGCACCTCAACACCCGTCTCATCGGCCAGCAATCGGGCCAGGGCATCCGCATTCCGCCGCCGTTTGGCTATCCAGCCAGGAAGTTTTGCCAACTGTCGCCGACCGATGGCCGCCTGCATTTCGGTCATGCGCCAATTGGTGCCGAAACTGTCGTGCAAGTAGCGAAAGCCACTCTCCGTCGGGGGGCTGAAGAATTTGTCGGGATTCTTGCCGTGGTCCTTATAAGCCCAGGCCCGTTTCCAGTGCGCTTCGGTCCGCAGCAGCAGCATGCCGCCTTCGCCACCCGTCGACATGATCTTGTCCGTGCAGAAGGAGAAAGCAGCCGCGTCCCCCAGCGATCCTGCCATCTGGCCATTCCGGCTGGCCCCATGCGCCTGGGCACAATCCTCGATCAGCCACAATTCTTTCGCATCAGCCAACGCGCGCAGGGCCAACATGTCGCAGGGCCAACCGCCCACATGGACGCAAAGGATAGCGGAGGTTCGCGGCGTGACCATCCTGCGTGCCGACGCCGGATCCATCCCGTTGCTGACCGGGTCTATGTCCGCGAAGACCGGCGTTGCACCCACCGCGATGACACAGGCGGCGGTCGCGAAAAAGCTGCGGCAGGGGACGATGACCTCATCGCCCGGCCCCACCCCCAGCGCGCGGAGCGCCAGCTCCAGCGCAACGGTGCCGTTGGACACGGCTATGCCATGGGGCATCCCGCAGAAAGCGGCGAATTCGGCTTCGAATTGACGCGTCTGTTCGCCATGCATCATCGAATTGACGCGCCCGGTTTCGAGCAGCCGCACAACGGCGGCAATCTCGTCCGGTTCGTGCTGGGGCCAGCGCAGTTCGGGATGGTCAAGCGGGCTTGGCCGCTCGTTGCCTGCCAGGCTCTGGACGGTAAAAAGGGAAGCGGCGGCTGCTTGGATCATATGTTGCTCCTGATAAGGTCAGGCGACGTCGCGCGGCAGGGGCGATGGCGCTGCGGGTAAAGCCGGTGCGGATTCAGCTCCCCGCGGCATCATGAACACCGTGTCCTGGCTTTCCGCAGCGAGCCGACGCAATATTTGCGCCCAGCGCGAACTGGCCGACGCCGCGACCATCTCATGGGTCAGGCGGATCAATTCCCGTGAATCCCCCGCCGCGATCAGCCGGGCCAGCTGGCCAAATCCTTCGACAAGCATTTCCAAGGGAATGGGCGATGGCATCGCCTCGAAAATACCCGGAATGGCGCTTTCGATCTTGTCTTCCGATGTATCGAACAGTTCCTCGAACAGCTTTTCGCCTGGACGCAGGCCGATGAACTTGATCGGCACGTCGATGTCGGGGCGAAGGCCCGCCATGCGGATAACTCTTCGAGCAATTTCGACGATCTTCACTGGTTCGCCCATGTCCAGGACGAAGATGGTGCCGCGTTCCGAATCGGTTTCCAGGGCGCGGGCGCTGCTCTGCAGGATCAGCAGCACGGCCTCCTGCACTGTCATGAAAAACCGTTCTATGTCGGGGTGGGTGACCGTCAGTGGCTTACCCGCGGCGATCTGGTGCTGGAACAGCGGGATCAACGACCCGCTGGACCCCAGCACGTTGCCGAACCGGACCGTCAGGAAACGCGGGCTGTCAGGGTCGCAACTGCCGATCAGGTCCAGCGCCTGACAATAAAGCTCGCCCAACCGCTTGGTCGCGCCCATCAGGCCAACGGGATTGACTGCCTTGTCGGTCGATATCTGGACCATGGCGCGCGCTTCGAATTCGCAGACGGCGTCTGCGACATTGCGCGTCCCCAGCACATTGGTGTGGACACCTGCGCAGGGATTGGCCTCTACCATCGGCACATGCTTGAGCGCGGCGGCGTGGAAGACGATTTCCGGCCGCCGCCTTTCGAACACTTGCCATAATGCCGCGCGCTGGCGGATGGAGCAAAGTTCGGCATGGAAACGGACGTCGGGGAATGATTCCCTTGCTTCCAGCTCGATAGCATAGAGGTTATATTCGGCGTGATCGAGCAATATGATTTCGGCCGGGCGGTAATAGGCCAACTGGCGAACCAGTTCGCCGCCGATCGTTCCGCCCGCTCCCGTCACCATGATGCGCGCGCCAGTGACGACCCGTTCCAGATAACTGTGCTGGACCGTGATTTCAGGGCGGCCCAGCAGTTCGGCGAGCGGCATTTTTTCGATCGACAGACGGTCGCCCTTGTCCGGCTGGGCGCCGGTCCACGGGTTGCGGAATCGTGAAACGATTAGATTTTCTTGCTCGGCAGCCGCTGCGATGCGCAGGATCTGCTGGCGGTCCAGCCGCTCGCTGCTTTCCTGCACCACCAGACTGACCGGGCGTTTGCCCGCGCGATCCAGTTGGGCGACGATCTGAGGCAGCATGTCGGGTGAACCCAGGATCGGGAGGCCGCCGACCTGAAGCCGTCGGTCGCGCCCGTCAAAGGAGATCACGCCGACAATCTCAAGGCCCGACTGGGTATCGGTCGGGACCAGATCGGCCATCACCCGCGCCCAGTCCAGTTCGCCCAGCAACAGGATGCGGCGTCGCGTCTGCGCGGACTGTTGCAGCCGCGCGGTGCGAAGATAGCGGAAGAAGGCCCGCCGCGCGACGCGAACAGCCAGCAGCGCCGCCACCGTGATCGGAACATTGACGGTCAGGAAGGTCGCCATCATGACGCGATACATTTTCTGTGGAATGACGAACCCGGCGGTGACCATCCAGATCAGCCATGAGGTGACGAGCAGACTGCCTGCGACGCGCAACGCATCTCCGACCGACACGAATCGCCAGCTCCGTCGATAGGTGCCGATCATGAACAGCATCGCCAGATTGACCCCGACAAAGGCAATGGCGAACCTTGGATCATACATTGTGGGCGACATGCTCAGGCTGGAAAGTATCATCAGCGACAGCTGGAATGCCGCCAGCATTGCCAGCGCATCGACCATCAGGATCGTGGCGAGCCTGACGGCGCGGGCGCGGAGCGGGCTCTTTTCGACGAATGCCCGCCCGACTGCCTCGATCCGCATCAGCAATGTCGTGGCAGGAATATCATGCTGGACATCGGGGGTCCGATCCTGCCTGGTGGACGCAACATTCGACATTCCGGGCTCCCCGTAGCGATCCTGTCCAGGCGGAAAGGAAGAAACCGGCAGCAGATGGAAAACAGATGCGCGGCTACTTCCGACATCCGCCGGTCTGCAATCAAGCTATCGGAAGCTTCGCCGCACGGTAATCGGTCGATCAGACACTATCCTTTATCCCACGCTGGTCCCGCCTGAAGCGATCGGTGGCGCTTTTGGCTATTCGCGCTTCCCATGCGCGCAATGGCGAGGCGCGATGCAGCGCCTACTCGCCGCCGCACTGCCTCAAAGGGGTAATCTACCGATGCACAGGCCTTGCCGAGCAGGCGCTGTGATACCCCGGCAAGGCAGTGGGCGATCGGCGGTCCTGTTTCAAGGAAGGGTCAGTGCAGAATGAAGGTGGTGATCCTTTCCAGCCTGTCCTGGTCGCTCATCAACTTTCGCGGCGCGTTGATTGCCCGCATGGTGGCGCAGGGACATGATGTGCTGGCGTGCGCACCTGACGAAGAGCCTGAAGTTCTCGTCCGGCTGGCAGCCATGGGCGTGCGGTTCCGCCGGACACCGATGGCGCGGGCGGGGACCAACCCGTTGCACGACGCGCGAACCCTGTTCCATTATCTGTGTCTGCTGCGGGCCGAGCGGCCCGATGTCGTGATTGCCTACACGCAAAAGCCCATCATCTACGGCGGGCTTGCCACACGTCTGCTGGGGCGGTCCCGCTATTTCGCGGTCATGAGCGGGCTTGGCTATGTCTTCAGCGGCGAAGCGCGGGAACGCCGTTGGCTGCGTACTGCAGTGTCGCGGCTTTACCGTAGTGGCGTGCGCCGGGCCGAATGCATCTTCGTGTTCAACAGCGACGATCATCGAGAGATGTTGGATAGCGGCATCGTTTCGCCAGACCAGCGCGTGATGCAGGTGCCGGGGTCGGGCATAGACGTGCGCCATTTCGCGCAGGCGCCCTTGCCCGATGGCCCCTTCACCTTCCTCATGGTGGGACGGCTGATGCGCGACAAGGGCGTGGGCGAATATGTCGAAGCCGCGCGCCTGTTGCGGCGCAAGCACCCCGACGCCCGTTTTCTGCTATTGAGCCGCCCAGAGACTGAAAACCCGACCGGCTACAGCACCGCCGACCTGCGGCAATGGCGGGAAGAGGGGCTGATCGAAATTCTACCTGAAACCCGCGATGTCCGCAGCTTTGTCGCATCGGCCCATGTCTTTGTTCTTCCGTCTTACTATCGTGAGGGATTGCCCCGCACGATCCTGGAGGCGCTGGCGACCGGGCGGCCGGTGATCACTACGGATATGCCAGGTTGCCGCGATCCAATTCAGCCGGGGGTCAATGGCCTGTTGGTTCCACCCCGCGATGCACTGGCGTTGGCCGCCGCGATGGAACGTCTGGCATCCGATCCGACGCTGGTCAGGAATATGGCTCAGGCTGCGCGTCAAAAGGCCGTGGACATCTATGATGTCGACAAGGTGAACTCCATGCTGCTCGATGTCATGCGGCTGCAAGGCAAGGATTCCGTCTCGGCGACCCCGTCTAGAGGCGCTAGCAGAGCCATACTCACGCCGGAGGGTGCATGATCCCACTGGTCCGACCGGCGGCGTGGAGTGCGGCTGTCGGCTTGCTGCTCGCGTCACCGCTTTTGCTGATATTGGGGCTGCTCGTCCTATCCAGCGTGGGACGACCCATATTGTTCCGACAGGTGCGCAGTGGGAAGGGCGGACGTGAATTTGAGATGCTCAAATTCCGCAGCATGCGCGATCTGACCAATGACAAGGGCGTTCCCCTGCCCGACCAACTGCGGGTGACGGTCGTGGGGCGCTTTCTACGGCGCTCGCGGCTGGACGAATTGCCCGAACTGATCAACATCGTGCGCGGCGACATGGATTTCGTGGGGCCGCGTCCGTTGCTTCCGCACACAATCCATGCGCTCGGCGAAGCGGGCAGGATACGCGGCCTTGTCCGTCCCGGCCTCACCGGGTTGGCGCAGGTCAGCGGGAACACGCTGCTGACCGTCGAGGAAAAGCTTCGATACGATCTCTGGTATGTAGGCAACCGATCTGCGGCGCTTGACGCCCAGATACTAATGCACACGATCGGGGTGGTGATCGCCGGGGAAAAAAGGATCGATTGGCATGCCGATGAAGCGCGCCCTCCTCATTGGGGCGGTTGAAACCACGAGCATCGCGTTTGATGCGCTGATCCGGCATCCCCACTGGACCATTGGCGGGGTTGTTACCCTGCAACCTGAACTCAGCCACCGCCATTCGGATTTCACCGACATAACTGTGGCGGCGCGTGCCAAGGACTGCCCCGTGATTCATGTCGATAACATCAACAGGGACGAAGCATTGGATGCCATGGCAAAAGTACGTCCCGATTATGTGTTCGTCATGGGCTGGTCCCAGATTTGCGGGCCGCGCTTCATGGAGCGCTTCAGCGACCGCGTCATTGGCTATCACCCTGCGGCATTGCCCCGGCTTCGTGGCCGGGCCGCCATACCCTGGACGATTCTTAGGCAAGAGCCGATTACGGCGGGATCATTGTTCTGGATAGATGCGGGCACCGATACGGGGGCAATCCTGGACCAGCAGTTTTTTCACGTAGCCCCGCTTGAAACCGCATCTTCCCTTTATGCAAAGCATATGGCGGCCTTAACAACGATGCTTGATCGCTCGCTGGGCGCGCTCGCGCGGGACCAAGCGGGACGCATTGTGCAGGATGAGGCATGCGCGACCTGGGCAGCACGGCGGACGCCGATCGACGGCCTGATCGATTGGAGCTTGTCGGCGTCCGAAGTGGCGCGCCTCATCCGCGCGTCGGGGCGTCCTTATCCCGGCGCGTTTACCCGGCTGAATGCGGCTGATCTTCATATCTGGGCCGCATCGGTCGAAGATGCAGAACCGCATCTCGCCCGGCCTGGGCAGGTGATCGCGCGCGCTGAAAACAGCTTTACCGTGATGTGCGGAAATCGCACCGCGCTCGCCGTTACGGACTGGAGCGGGGCTGAAAAGCCGCCCAGATTGCATGTCCAGCTTGGGGAATGAATGAATGGATCTGCTATCGACTGTTCGCAGAATCGCCGTTGTGGCGCCCCACCCGGACGATGAGATATTAGGTTGCGGTGGCACCATGGCGCGCGCGGCCGCGGCCGGGATAGAGGTGCATGTGATCGTGGTCACGCGTGGCCAGCCGCCCCTGTTCGAACAGAGCCTGGTCGATCGCATTCGCCGCGAAACGCTAAACGCTCACGCCATGATTGGCGTTGCGAAGACACATTTCCTCGATTTTCCTGCCGCTGCGCTCGACCAAGTTCCACGCAGCGATTTGAACCATGCCCTGTCAGGTGCGCTGTCGCGTATAGAACCGGACCTTATGCTGGTTCCGTTTGTCGGCGACATCCATCTGGATCATCAGATCGTGTTCAACGCGGCGATGGTTCATGCCCGGCCTCGCTCCAGCAGCGGTCCGGCATGCGTGCTGGCCTATGAAACGCTGTCTGAAACCAATTGGCTGGCGCCCGGTGTCACGCCCGCTTTCATTCCCAATGTCTTCATTGATATCAGCGCCACGATAGACGCCAAGATCGCGGCGTTTTCGAGCTTTGAGACGCAGGTCAAACCGAGTCCCGACGAGCGGTCGATCGACGCCATCCGGGCCTTGGCAACGCTCAGGGGCGCTACGGTCTACCGCCATGCAGCGGAGGCGTTCGTCATGATACGACAGGTGGCATAAGGGGTCGTCCAAGCTGCCGTTGCCGCTATTTCACAGGCCGACTCGCCCATTTTTGCCGTTTCTACCCCCAACGTCTGTCCGCGGCGTCGCCAGCACCATTCATGGTAAATCCGGTAATGGCATGAATGCTCGAATATCAGCTACTTAGCTTTCGCAATCGGCGTCCCTGCGATTCTCTTCCTGCCTTTGCCCCAGCCTTTTAGTTAGGTAGAAAGGGGGCTATATCCTCCGATTCTTAAAACGTTCGTCTTACATCAAAAGGTTTAATTCGGGCCTTTCATTAACGATATGTTGCCTTGGATTTCCAAAAAATACCCGATAAAATCAGTATTTTAACGGAATCTTAGTATAATCCTAAATTTCCATCATGCATTGTAGGACTCTATAGCTGGAAATGTGCTAGTCATAAGTTGTTGAAAGCAAAAGAAAGGGTTGCACTGCAGGCATTTGATAACTGGACTTCCATACTTCTTCGGGGCCTGCGAGCGAAGATGGAAGGGATCATGAGGGGAACACCCAATGGCTTACCCAGTCAATGTGCGTCTGTTGTGCGGAAATGCAATCGTAAGAGAGGGACTTAGCAGGATCCTCATGGATCGCGAGTTCCGAGTGACGCAATTTGCCACTATCGCCTCCGCACTGGAGATGGTGGAAATGCCCGAGGAGGATAACGCTCCGGCGCTCCTGCTCATCGACAATGGGATGGATGATCTTGATGAGGACAAATTGTCTCTCCTCAAGAAGCGATTTTCCTGTTCCTACCTTGTCCTCTTGTCCGACCGCTTCGATTTCCAGATCATGTTGAAGGCGTTCCAGCTGGGCGCGCTGGGCTATATCGTGAAGGAAATTTCCTGCGACCGGCTGGTAGCTACCTTGCGACTGGTGGCAATGGGTGAGCGGGTGCTGCCACCCCAGTTGGCAGATGAATTGCAGTCGCGGCCGAGCCTTGCGGATGCACTGGAAGTCGAACGCCCGGTGGACGCGGCCTGCCTGTCCGATCGCGAACTTGAAATCCTCCGCTGGCTCATCATGGGATGCCCCAACAAGGTCATATCCAAGCGTATGGAAATCAGTGAAGCGACCGTGAAGGTTCATGTGAAGGCGGTGCTTCGCAAGCTCCGCGTCAAGAACCGCACTCAGGCAGCGATCTGGGCGGCTAATCACGGCATGCGTGGCCGTGTGACCGAAGTGGAACCGGATTTGCCGGTCGGCATGCATATTCCGCCTGCCGCGCAGCTTCCGCCCATGGAATTGGCGGCGCGCTGAGCCAATCCTGACAATTACCGGCCCAAAGGGGTCATCATGACATATCCGATCAATCAGGGCGCACCGCGCGCCCTGCGGATACTGCGCGACAGGTTTGGCGCGTTCCTTGTAAAGGGGACGCGCACACGCTTGGTCGCCGTTGGGCATTTACTGTCAGGAAATTTCCTGAATGCCCTCATCATGCTGGTAAGCGTCGCCATGGCCGCCCGGTCCTTGGGACCAGCGACCTATGGCGTCATGGTGCTGGTCCTGTCCTATAATCGGGTCGTGGAGCGCATCCTGCGCTTCGAATCCTGGCAACCGCTAATCCGTTTTGCCGTTCAGGAGGAAAATCGGGCGTCGCCGCGCCGCATGCAGCGGCTCTATTGCTATGGGCTCATGCTGGACATGGGCGCTGCCGCCTTGGCCGCTGTCAGTGCCATTGCGCTGGCGTTGCTCCTGGGTCCCTTATTCGGGCTGCAACCGCTGCATATACAGTTGGTCGCCATTTACTCGATCGCCACGCTTTTCAATATCGCAGGCGTGCCTGTCGCGGCCCTGCGCCTGTCGGGCCAGTTCAAAATGCTCGCCTACGCGCAGGTTGCAGGCAATGTGCTGCGTATCCTTTTTGCCCTGTACTGCATGCTGACCGGCGCCGGCGTCCTGGGATTCATGGTGGCATGGACCGTCGCTCAGGTTTTTGGATCCCTTATCGTTTTCTGGACCGGTTTCCGCGCGCTTCGCGGGATGGGCATAGCGAACCCGCTCCATGCGAAGCTGAAGGGCCTTATCAAGGATTTTCCCGGCTTTTTCGGCTTTGCCTGCTCGACAAATCTATCGCTGACCTTGCGCGTGATCACGACCGAAGCCGACTCCCTCTTTGTCGGTGCGCTGGCGGGCACGAGCGCGGCAGCGGTTTATTACCTCGCCAAGCGGATCGCCAAGGTCGCGATGCAGGTCGGGGCGCAGGTACAGGCCGTGATCTATCCCGATGTCAGCCGTATGTGGGCCAAAGGCAATGTGCGCGCATTTAGGGCGACAACGCTGCAAGTGCAGGCTGCGCTCGCGCTGGTGGGAATCCTCATGCTGGCGGGCGGCTGGCTGATTGGCCCTTTGCTGATCCGCGTGGGGCCGGGCGCGGCCTATTCCGATGCCTATGTCCTGCTCGTCACCCAATTGATCGCGGTGATGCTGTTGTTGCACGCGGCCCCTTCACGATCGGCCATGCTGGCGATGAACCAGTCCTGGCATGTGTTGGCTATTTCCAGCCTTGGAACTGCGATCTTCGTCGTGGTCGCCAGCTATGCGGTTCCGCGCTATGGCGCCTTGGGCGGAAATATCGCCCATGTCATATTGGGCGTGGTTGAGGTTGTGCTTATGGACATATTCTGGCTGCGAAGGTCGCGACGCCCGCAAGTCGCCGCCAACGTCGGCTGAGGCTCGGACGCGGTGCCGGAAGGCGCCGCGCATCAGGCCAGATGCGCCCTTCCCTAATCGCCCAGATCACCGCCGTTGAGCAGATGAGCGACAATCTGTGTCCGGTTTGACGCGCCTTTCAGCGCCATGATCGCTCGCACATGGACCTTCACAGTGCTCTCGCTGATCTGCAGGCGGTTGGCGATATCCTTGTTCGACGCGCCTTGCGCCAATAGTTCCAGCACGTCCCTTTGCCGCCTGGTCAGCGTGGCGAGTTGATCCATTGCCGTTCTGACCCGATCGCTTGTGTCGCCGGACGGGCTGGCCTGAATTTTTAACCGGGTCTGGATAGCCTTGCTCACCGCAACGGGATAGATTGATAGTCCGTCGTTCAGCAAAGCCAAGGCTTCCTGGATGCGTGGTACGCTGATGTTGGACGTCAATACACCATGCGCGCCAGCGGCGATCGCGGACAGCATCAGCCGTTGATCATTATGGTCTGCGATGACCAGGACCGCCACATCTTGCCAGCGCCGTGCGGCTCTGGCGATCTGTTCGGTCAGGGACGCGGCCTCCTCGGGCGTGTCCCCCGCCTGGAACAGAATGACATCGGCTTCGCATTGCGGGGGTCTGTCATCAAGCGTGGCGAGTGACATGACTTTCAGCCCGCTCGATTCCAGCGCCACCGTCATGCACGCGCGGCGAAGGGGGCTTGGATCGATGATAAGCAGTTGTAGCGCTTTGGTTTCGCCCTGTGCCATAAAGCTTTCGAGGCCGGTGCCGTCCAACGCCCCGCTGCCCCTCAAGCCGCTTCGCGCGTGAAAGCTCTGCGTACGCGATCGCTGGCGGTCTTCGTCCATTTCTGCCGGACAGGGAAGCTGTCCGAATAATATGCAGCGGACCCCATATAAAACTGCACCGCGTCGCCATAACCGCGCCGGGCATGTTCTTCATAGTCGACCTGGTTGAAAACCGCGCCCGCGACTTGATTGTTGACCATCTGTAGCGATGCTCGCAACTGTTCCACGGTTGTCGAACCCCAGCGCACTACCATCAGGGTCGAATCGGCCAGGCTGGAAAGGGTTCTCGCGTCCCGGACCGCCAGAATTGCCGGGGCGTTAATGACGACCAGGTCGAACTGTTCGCGCAGTTCATCCAGCAGGCGTGCTACCTGCCATCCCTGCACCAGCGCAGCCGGATTGCGTATCTGTTCGCGGGTGCTGAGAACCACGGGCAGCAGCGATGCAGGCGCGGCGCCATGCGCCGCGTCATGTTCGACATGCGATTCGATCTGTGGAATTAGCTTCCGCGTTTCGCCCTTATGGCTCAGCACGTCGATTAGGTCGGGCAGATTCGAATTGTCCTGGATGCTGCGCAGCACGCTTGGTCCAGGCCGACGCAGGTCAAGATCGACGACGATCGCGCGCCGCCCCATCGACGCAGCGGCTGCTGCCAACGTCAGCGCCACGCTGGACTTGCCATCGCCTGGCATGGGCGATGTAACCAGCACGCGCTGGCTGCCTTCCATCCGGGGCAGGGCCTCGATCTCGCTTGCCAAATTCCTGGCAACTTCCGTGAACAGGGATTGGGGTTCGGTGACGACCGGGTTATCTTCAACCGTCGCTCCGATGGCCTGGGGCATCGCGGGCAGCATTGCCAGCGTGCGCAGCCCGAACAGCCGACGCAGTTGTTCGCCGCTACGCAGCTTATTGTCGAACATCTCGATCCCCAGAACGATCAGCAGCGCCAGCATCGACGATCCGACAAAAGCAGCAACGGCCATTTTCTTGGGTGCCGGGGCAACAGGATAGAGTGGGACGGGGGCTGCCGACATCATGGTCGAATTGACGCCGGTTGTCTCCAGCTCCGCACGTACCGTCTGCGCGCGTTGCGCCGTCGTCAGATAGGCTTGGCGCGCGACTTCCGCGCGGCGTTCCAGGATTGAAAGGTCCACCGAATTGGCGTTATTTCGGAACGCCGCGCTGGTGATCGCGTTCAGCCGCGCCTGCAACTGACCGGCACGGGCCGCCGCCCCGTTTGCCTCCGCGATCGCCAGGGCGCGCTCACGCCCGGCGTCGGCATTATTGCGCGCCTGCTGGGCCGAGATGACGGACGAGCGTTCCTGGGACATGGCATTTCCGACTTGGCCGATCTGTGCGCTCAACGCCTGCATCTGCGGATGGTTTGTGCCCATCTGCACGGACAGTTCCGATCTTTGACGGACAAGGTCGTCATATTGCTTCTGCAGATTGTCCAGCGCGGGTGATGTGGCGCCTGCCACGGTGCGCATGCCTGCCGCGCTGCTGACGCCGGCCGCCTGGGCCCGCATGCCTGAACTCAGCGCGGCGCTGGACGCCGCTTCGACGGCCAACCTGTTCATCTGCTGATAATCCTCGGCGCTGCCAGCGCCCACCGGCATCGCATGCTCGCGCCGGAAGTCGGCGACCGCCTGTTCAGCCCGCCAGGCCTCGCTGGACAGCCGACCCGCTTCATTGGTCAATGCGCGAGTGACGCCATCTCGCCACTCCTGCCGCCTTTCCGAACGCAACTCTTGCAGGCTCTCGACAAAGCGGTTGGCGATACGAGCGGCCATATCTGGCTTTCGCGACTGGACGGTGATGTCGATCACATCGGAATCGGGCGAACTCGATATCTGTGTTTTGCCGATCAGTTGGGACGCAGCGTATGGCACAGTCATGGGGATATTGTTGTTGAAGTGGGGATTGCGGTGAAGCTTCAGGTCCTTCACCACCTTTTCCGCCAAGGCTTGCGACCGGTACATGCGCGCTTCGTTCGCTACACGTTGCTGATTGCGGACGGCATCTGCCTGGTTCGATCCAGAAGCGTCGTTGAGCTGCACCTGAACGGTCGCGGTCGCTTGGTACAAATTGGGCAGCCGGAGTTGGATCGCCAGCACGATCAGGACGCAGGTGATCACGATCCCGGCCACAAGCTTGATGTGCCGCCGCAGCATAAACCAGATCTGGCGGGCGCTCATTTGCTGCAGTTCGAAGGACAGGTCGCGCGGTTTCGCGGAGCCGCTGGGCGAACCGGTGCCGTCGGTCAATGTCAGCTGAGCGGACGCCATGCTAATCTCCCTCATCTTGCGGAGCATGCGGTGGTAATCGGCCCGATGGCCGTTTCCTTGAAATGGGTATGATTGCTGTGGTCCCGCAGTGCAAAAGCGCATCGGGAGCCAGCGGTGCGCATTGTAGCTAACCCTAAGGATGAGGCACGCGCGGGCGGCCTTCCCCTGTCGGCGGTCCCTCACTCCGCCGCTGCGACCGAGCAGAGCGCCGTTCTGTATCGTCGGGAATTATGTGTTTCTACTTCATGACTATTATGAGCTTCCCCTTCCCGACAATTGCACCATGAATTCCGAACCATAAAAGAAGCTGGCAATGTCGGGAAATATTCAGTGATTACCAGAATCGGGTTGCATGACGTGACGGCAGGATCCCTGGCGCGGCTTTTCGCTGCCGGAAATGCCGCCGTACTGATCCACTGTCCCGACCTCGTCTCGACGCTTTGGCGGGACCTGCTGGAGAATGATGAGGAGCAGCTTCCCTGGCAGGCGCCATTGGTCAACATCGCCCGTAATTATCACGGTTCCGCTGATATAACCGCGAGCCTGGGTGACCTATTTTACTTTCAGCCGGGCAGGCACGGCTATATCGCCAGGAAGATGGCCCTGTCGCGCGAACAGGAGGCTGGACGCGTCGCCTCGCGGCCCGCTTCCTTCGTTCAGGATGAAGGCCATTATGTGCCGGGGCAGGCGATACTCGACCAATGCTGGTTGCTGGGCCAGCGCCTGATGGCCGCGATAATCCCGGACGGAGCGTTGCCCGGCCGCTTTGAAGTGGCGGTTCAGCGCCTCAAATATCAGGAAACTGCCGAAGACTTCGCAAATCTTGGTGCGCTTGCCCGCAACTCCATGGGGCGCTGGGGGCGAGCGGGGTGCGCGCTGGATGAGCGAAGATGGGAAGCGGCCGGGGTGTTCAGTCCGCGCGGTTTGTCTGATCTATACGGATTGGTGGCGCATATACCGGCGATGCGGCGACTCGTGCAGCGGGTGAATGAAATGCTGCTAAGGCGCGACCCGTCGCGGCGGGTCGCGTCAGGGCAGCGCGTGATCGAAGGCGCGCATTATGATTATCGCTATCTCACCGCACTATGCGGTCGACGTGAACGCACGTTGACCCAGGTATTTGCCGGGGGACAATGGCATGACCTGCCTATCGATCTCGATACCCTGGCGGTGTTTCCCGGCACCATCGCCAGCCATGTTCTTGGCCTGCCCAATGTGCTGCATCGTGTTGTCCATTTGGATGGCAAGGCGGCCACGGGCGGTCCCCGCAATCCAAGGACCGATGACGTGACACTGCTGATCGGCGCTGCCTGAACGTCCCGCAGAAGATCGCCCATCAAAAACTGGGCATCTGCGGCGGTCCGGCGGGGGTTGAATAGATAAGATGGGCGCGACCTGTGTCGGATGCGCGGCGGGGGCCATAGAGCAGGGCCAGCATTATCATCACCGGCATGACCCACATGCGAGAATACATATGCGGGTATGACAGGGTGTAGATCAGGAAAACCAGTAATACCGCAATGGTAGGCGCCCCTCGCTCGCGGTCCCGTAAGCCGCCTGCCGCCATAAGGCACAGCAAGGATAACAACAGGATAAGTCCGGTGAACGCGATGATGCCGCCTTCGTTCCAGATCAGCAGATACAGGTTGTGCACCGGATTGTCATGGGCGCTCAGTTCCCGGTAACGATCCACGCCCATGCCGATTACGCTATATTGTTCGGTAAAGGTCCAGGCTTCCTTGATCAGTTCGGACCGGCCCGTGAAGGTGCCGGCCTGCGTCAGGTCGCCGCTTTCCACGGCATTGCCGACGCGTTCCTGGAATGCCTTGGGCAGAGGGGTTCCGCTGGCGATGAAAAGTCCAAAGGCCGCGCCCATGACGACGGCAAGGCCAGCAATATAGCGAAAACCGCCCAGCAGCAGCAGGCAGACGAAAACCGTCAGCAGCGTCGCGGCGAACCCGGTAAAGGATGCCGTCAACAAAAGCCCCCAGACCAGCGCCAGCAGGCAGCCGAGCGCCAGATACAGGGTTATCTGCCGCTGGCGCACCGCGTAAAGCAACATCGGCATGGCGAAGGAAATAACCGCTCCGTTGCTGTTGGGTTCGCCGGACAGCGATCCCAATCGCTGATTGCCGGTGTAGAATCCCGTCCCCAGCAATGGCAGCGTGTCACTTGGGGTGAAGAGCAGTGTGACGGTGATGCCGATGATCTGCGAAAGCACGATCCCCAGCATGAACAACAGTGGACCGATCCGCCGCACCTGATCGTCCTGTTGCATCAGCACCATCGGAATCAGCATGAACGACACGGTGTATTGAAGTGCGATGTTGACCCAGCGGAGTGGATCGCCATTCATGATCGATCCGACGAACAGGCCGCCCAGCATCATCGCCAGACCGGTCACCCAAAAGGGGGTGAGCGAACCAAAGGGGGTGGCCCCCAACCGCCCCCGCGCGGCGGTGATTATGAGGCAGATCAGCAGGGCCGCGTCTGAAAAGGTGAAATTGACCGAACCCACGCGAAGCAGGAACCAGCCGCTCAGGAAGATAGACGCCAGCAACGCATAGCGGGCGACGCTGTCCCACTTGTCCCCCGCCATGGTCGTGCCGGAAAGCGGGCCATGCGGGAGGCCGGGTGTAGTCGCGGAAATCGTCATCCTTCCCTCCTCCCAAGGCCTTTTGGACCGTGCCTTTGCACGATGGCCGGAGCAATCGACCTTCGGGACAGGCGTGGGCGCATAATGGCTAGCCCTTTGGACATGTGCGCCAGCACAAGGGGCTGGAACGGCGTCCTTCCTTCCTTGCCTGGCGCATCTACCCAAATTTGCCGAGGTATCAGCCTCCTGCTCCGTTGATCCGGGATGCGCGCGACGGGATAAGGGATACAGCTTGCAGGATGTTGCGCAGGGCAGCGTGTGCGGGCGGACAAGGGCAATTGGTGACGCACCCTAGCAATCATCCGCACGACGGCGATCCGCCGTCAGATGTGACCCGCAGAATCGGCCTTCGGCGGGTGGTTCGCGCAGGGGCGGGCCTGATAGTTCCGGCAATCATCGTCATAGCAGGCTGTTCCGGCTCAACCAATGCGTCCCAAAGCGCGCCTCAGGGTGTGAAGGGGGAACGCGCTTTTCCTGGCGCGGTGGGTTACGGCGCGGCCAGCAAAGGCGGTCGCGGAGGCAAGGTGATCGCCGTCACCAGCCTGGCAGACAGCGGCCCTGGTTCCCTGCGCGCTTGCATCGACGATCAGGGACCGCGTGTTTGCGTGTTTCGCGTGGGCGGGCTGATCCGCTTCACGACGAAGCCGCCGGTCATTCGTAATCCCTTTCTGACAATCGCGGGCCAGACAGCTCCCGGAGGGGGCATCACCCTGGCCCATGATGGTGGACCGCTGGGCCTCACGCCGCTTCTTATCAAGAACACGCATGATATCGTGGTCCGGCACATCCGCGTTCGCAACGACCGCATCGGCGAGGATCGGGGTTCAGAAGACAGTTTCACGATCGAAAATAGCGAGCGGGTCATCCTTGATCATGTCAGCGGCAGTTGGGCCCGCGATGAACTGGTCAATGGCTATGGCGACAATGACTGGATCACGGTCAGCAACTCGATCTTCGCCGAAGGCATCCCCAAACATGACAAATGCGCGCTGCTGGCGAGCGATCCCAAGGATGCGCAGCATTTCAGCTTCATTGGAAATCTTTGCGCCCACAATGGCGACCGCAACCCGGATATCAATTTTCCGCCCGGTTCCTGCACAGAGGTTATCAACAATGTCTTCTACAATGCCCAGTCGGAATTCGCGGAAATCTGGGAAACCTATGGGGGTGGCCCTGTTGCCCTGATCGGCAACAGCTTCATAGCGGGCAAGAATACACATGCCGCCACCATCGGCATCACGCGTAACGTGCAAGGGACGAAGGGGTTGGCAAAGGTCTACATCGCCGACAATCAGTTCGAAGGCGAATTTGTCCGTAAATCGCCCCTGATCGAGGAAGCCGAAGTGACGGCGCTCCCCTGTCCTGTCACCATCGCACCCCAGCCTGCAGCGCAGGCCTATGATCAGGTCGTGCGCGAAGCGGGCGCATTCCCCCGCGATCCGTTCGACCGCCGGGTGATCAATCAACTTCGCGACCGCACAGGCCGCATCGTCCAGCAGCCGGGCGTGATCGACGAAATAGAACCGGGCGTTGCCTACCCGGATGCCGATGGGGATGGCATGGATGACGGCTGGGAATCCCGCAATCGCGCCAACCCGCGCCGCGCTGACGCCTGGGAAGACGCGGATGGCGACGGGATCGCCAATCTCGACCAATTTCTTGACGTCTTATCGCGGGCGGCGATCCAAGGGAGCGATTTCTAGATGAAGGCTCTGTCACCTTCGCTGATCCAGTTGAACGAAAACGGTCGGAGTGCCGCACCCGCCTGTGCGCGGGTGCGGCTATGCTTTCCCTTTTCAGGAGACACGGTTGGCGGCAGCCACATTTCGGTCAAGGGCCTACTCAACCGCCTTGACCCGGCGCGCTATGACGTCGTCGTCGTGCCGGAATTGCCGGACGGCCGGATCGCTCGCTTTTTTGCCGATCATGAACAGCTGGACGACCCCGGAAGCTGTGGCCTGTTCGTTCCGGGCGAACCGTTCACAATGGGCAAGTTTTTGCGCACCATGGGGGGCATTTGGCCGCGCGTGCGCTTCCTGCAACGCCAGCGGATCGACATCGTCCATGTGAACGATGGTCAGACCAACGCCAATTGGGCGCTTGCAGCACGGCTGGCCGGGGCCAAGCTCGTCTGGCATCATCGGGGCGATCCGGGCGCACTGGGGCTGCGTCTGCTGGCCCCGCTGCTCGCGCATCAGGTGCTTACCGTATCCTCATTCTCCCTGCCTGCGCCGGGTCGCTGGTCGGCGCGTAAGAAGGCGGTCGTCGTCCACAGCCCGTTCAACCCGGACATCAGCATTGACCGGGCCCACGCACGCGAAACACTGGTCCGCGAACTGGGCATCACGCCCGACACGCTCATACTCGGCTTTTTTGGCGCGTTCATCACGCGTAAGCGCCCGCTGCTGTTCATAGACATGATGGCGACACTGCGCCAAAAACTGGACCGGCCGGTGGTGGGCGTCATGTTCGGCGAATCTGTCGTGCCTTCCATGGACGCCGCGCTGCAGCGGCGCATCGGCAAGAAGGGCGTTGGCGATCAGGTGAAGCTGATGGGCTATCGGACGCCGGGCGCTTTCTGGATCGCGGCGTGCGATCAGCTGGTGGTGCCTGCGGTACGTGAACCCTTTGGCCGCACGCTTGTCGAAGCGATGCTGGTCGGAACCCCCATCGTTGCGGCACGATCAGGCGGCAATGTCGAAGCGCTTGACGGCGGAATCGGCATATTGGTCGACCCGGACGATCCCGACGCGCTGGCTGACCAATGCGCTTGGCTCAGCCGCGACCCGGCTGCTGCAGCCGCCATGGCCAATCGTGCGCAAGTCGACGCGCGCCATCGATTCAGCGAAGTGGTCCATAGCCAGAAAGTCAGTGACGTCTACGACCGGCTTTGCCGCCCCGCCTGACGCCTCATGCGCCATTCGCGGTCTTGAGGGCGTCGTAGACCATCCGCGTGAGCAGCAGGCTTCCCTGCCGGGACAGATGATCGTCATCGGCATAGAGCGGAACGCCCTTGGCTGTCATGGCGCAGCGCCCCGTGCGACACAGCAGCTGATGGGGATAGACGACCGTCACGCCAAACCGGGCGCGCATCTCGTCAAAGGCGCTGAAGACCCTTTGCTGCCTCTGCATATATTCAGTGCGGGTCAGCGTCAGGCGCAACGGTTCGTTGTACAGGATGGCGCGTGCCAGCGTTTCGGGCACGCTGCGGCGAAACTCCGGGATGGGCGCGACCAGGATCACCTGTTTGCCCATCCGGCTCAACGTCGCTACTGTGCTCGCCAGCCCGGATCGGAACAGTTGCTGATCCGCGGAAAAGCTCCTCACATCATCTTCATCGCGGCCCAGATAGCATGGTTTGCCGCCTTCGGGCCGCTTGCCATTGGCGCACAGCCCCCATCGGGACACCAGGATCACCGTGTGCACCGACGGTGTCGTCGCCAGTTCCTGCAGCACCAGCCGATTGAATTCGCTGCAATCATGGCTGGGTGGCTGATCGAGCCGGTCGATGCCCAGCAAGGTCGGGCAGGCGGGGTAGGAAGCTATCCTGCCCGATAGGCCCAGCGCCACGCCCGCCCGGTCGAAGGCTGGCTTGAGCGCATGAGCATGAGAATCGCCCCAAAGAAGGAAATTGGCAGCGTCCTTGCGCGCGCCGACGACGCAGAGCGAATCCTTCTGCACCGATGCCATGCCCGAACAATCTTCAGGCAGATAGGCTATGCTGTTGGTCGCGGCGTCCAGCGCGACGACCGATGGATTCATGCGCGAAGGCATGCCGTTCGACAAATAGAGCAGCAGGCCCGCGCCTACCCCGGTCGTCATCAGGATGCCAGCGAAGGCAAAGGCGCGAGCAGGCGGGAAGGATCGGGCGCGACGAAACGGCTCTTCGACGAATCGCCAGCTTGCCCATGCCACCAGCAGGGACAGCAGCAGGATAAGCGCCTGTTCCCACACTTCCCAACTGCCGTCGGTGCGATATTTCCAGAAGACGATCAGCGGCCAGTGCCACAAATATAAGGAATAGGAGATGCGGCCGATAAACACGGGCACCGGTTTGGACAGTGCGCCGCTGACCAGTGAACCAGTGCGTCCGGCATGAAGGATCAGCATCGCCCCGACCACCGGAATCAGTGCATGTGCGCCGGGGAACGGGGTGGCCGCTGAAAAGCGAAGCACTGCCCAGCCGATCAGTGCTGCTCCTGCCGCCGCCGCCGCGTTCGCAATCTGCTGCGACCGAAAGGCAGGCAAGCGGCCCACCGCCAGCATTGCGCCGCCCAGAAACTCCCAGCCACGCGTATGGGGCAGATAAAAGGCCGAGGCTGGCGCGGTTTCGACCATGTGCATGGCTGACAGGAGCGACAGCCCCGCCACCATAGACAGCAACAGCCGGTAGCGACCTCCCAAACGCCAGCCGACCAGCATCAGCAGCGGGAAGACAATATAGAATTGCTCCTCCACCGCGAGCGACCAACTATGCAGCAGCGGCGCTTCCTCGGCGGATGCGCCGAAATAGCCGCTCTGCCGCGCGAAATAGATATTGCTCGCGAACAATGTGGTCGCCAGCGCGCTCGCGCCCAGTCGCCGGTAGTCGAGCGGCAGCAGGATCAGCCCGCCCACCAGGATTGTAAAGGCGATCATGACGAACAGCGCAGGAAAGATACGACGTATGCGCCGTACGTAGAAACCGGTCAGGGTAAAGCGCCCTTCGGCCAGGTCATGGCCGATGATCGACGCGATCAGATAGCCTGAAATGACAAAGAAGATGTCGACGCCGACATAGCCGCCTGAAAATGGCCACAGGTCCACATGAAACAGCAGCACCGGCACGACGGCGAGGGCGCGCAGCCCGTCAATGTCACGCCTGTAGCCAAGGACGGCGTCGGGAGCGACGGCCTTGTCGACCGGCGATGCGATGATGGACGGTCGAGCGGTAAGGATCATAACCTCCTGATTTCGCACGCTGGGAAGGCGCTTGATCAGGATAGGTCATGTTTCGACCGGTGCACCCGGTCATAGGAATGGCGCAGCGGCGATAAAGTGGTAGCCCACTGGGCAAGGAAGGGCGAGCAGCGTCTAAACTGCCTCCACTTCCACCCAGCGCCCTTCGGCTGCGGAGCGCCGCGCCGCATCTAGCACCGCCTGCCCGGCCGCCGCATCATGAAAGGTGCCGCCTTCATCGGGGAGCGGGGGTGCGGTGCCCGTCATCCGCGCCTTCATTTGGCCAAAGAGCTTCGCATAGGGGGCGACATCGAAACCTTGCGTGTGCCAACGGTCCATTTCGGTCTGAATGAGTTCGGTCACGGCAAATGGTTCGGGCGCGGGGTTGATCAATTCGATCGGCATGTCGATCCGGCGCGCGCCTTGCGCATCCTGCAACCACACTTCCTCTGGATCGCCAAAAGCCGCGCCCGACTGGATCCAGGCCGCGCCTTTGGTGCCCGCCACCTTGGTCGCCATGACGAACGGGCCGGGGAAGTTCATCGCTGCCTCGATCACGCCCTGGCAGCCGCCTTCGGTCATGAACTGGACGTTGTAAAAATCATCCGACGTCATATCGGGCCGGGTGGTCGACAGCTTGCGCAGGATCGCGCTGACCGCCTTGACGGGGCCAAGCGTGGACAGAACCTGATCGATCATATGCGTGCCAAAAGCGCCCAGAAAACCGCCCCCCTGACTGGCGTCCGTCCACCATTCCGCCAGCGGCTCATCTTCGCCCTGTCCCGGTTGCTGATAAATGCGGCTGAACATCAATGGATCGCCGATCAGCCCGTTCTTCACAACGCGGCGCAGCAGTGCCTGCGCGCTGTCGAAGCGGAACTCTGCGCCCAGCCCATGGACGACGCCCGCCTTTTCCGCTGCGGCCAGCATGTCGCGTGCCTGATCCAGATCCCTGGCAAAGGGCTTTTCGCACATCACCGCACGCCCGGCGGCTATCGCCTGCATGACGGGCGTGTAGTGCGCGTGCGGCGGCGTGGCGACGGTCACCAGCCGGATGGCGGGATCGTCAGCCAGCACCTGCTCCAGATTGTCCGACGCCAACGGGATGCCCAGCGGCGCTGCGCGCTGCGCGGTGCGTTCCCGGTTCCGACCGACGATGGCCCGCACTTCGAACCCGGCTTCGCGCAGGGCGCGGACATGAGTGAACAGGCCAAAGCCCGTACCCACCACTGCCGCGCCAATCGGCTGGCCATTATCGCTCATCACTGTTCCTCGCCTTGTCGATGATTGCCCGTGCGCTGGACGCCCAGGCCATTATTATCTGGTCCACCGTCGCCCCCGCTTGCGCCGGGGAGAAGACTTCGACGCCGATCGGCGCCTTGCTCCCGATCCGGTCGAGCGTGCGGATGAGGCCGGTCAGATCGAAGTCGCCGTCGCCCGGCAGCAGTCGGCCCGTCATCGTTTCTTGAAACAGGTCAGCGCCTGCAAGGGCCGGTGCGTCATTGATCTGAACTGTGAAGATGTGTTCGCCCGGTATCGCCGCAAGCTGTTCCAGCGTCGAACCGCTGCGAAACATGTGCCAACTGTCGATCGTCAGTCCGCCATTGGGCCGCCCGGCAGATTCGACGATCGCCGATGCGGCGGCAAGGTCGGGGATGCCGCCAAAGGGCAGGAATTCGATATGCACCGGCAGGCCATGCTCCGCCGCCAGGTCGCAGATGCGCGCGAATGCTTCGGCTGCCTCATCCGGTGATGGCGTCACGCCCATCATCTCGACCGCCACGATGGAACGCGCGCCCGCCCGCGCGGCCAGATCGATCACCCGCTCAGGCGTCAGGTTCATCAGCAATTCGCGAAAGCGCGCATGGGCTGGTGAATGAACCTGGGAGGGCAACCAGCAGCCGATGCAATCGACCTCCGCCAGTTGCAGTCCGTGATCGGCGAGGCGAGCCGACAGATCGCGCAGCGAAACCCCTTGTTCCTCCAGCGCCCACAAGTCGCCCGGCATGACCGACAGGCCTGTAAATCCGGCCTTCTCCGCTGGGACCAGTCGGTCGAGCAGCGGAACATGGGCAAGGGGCGGGCCACACAGGACCAGATCATTCGGACCCAACATGATCATCCCTCCCGAAAGTTGAGTTCGAGCAGGACGCCGTTGGCTTCGGTCACGAACAGCTGGCGCAGGCCGATCGACGGGATGTCGTTGACCGCCGTCGCCAGCCCTGCACCCTCCAGCCGCGCCACCATGTCGTCATAGCCGTCGCATTCCAGCGCTACATGATGCACGGACCCGCCACCCCGCGCCGGGGTGAAGGGCGCTATGTCGTCGCTGGGATAGGCGGCATCGACCGGCCCGATATGGACGATGGGCCGATCCTGTCCGTCATAGATCCAGCAGCCCTGATCAATGGAGGATGCACCGGGTGCGATCCCGGCGCGCAGCCCCAGCAGGTCACGGAAAAAAGCCGTCGTCGCCGGAACGTCGGCGGTGCGGATATTGACATGGTCCAGGGACAGCACAGCCATAGGTCAGTCCACGAACTGGCCGGTATCGACCGCCATCGCCGGATCGAGAGCCTGGTTGCCGCGCGCCTCCAATTCCGCCAGCGGCACGCGCCACAGCCTGACCGGCGCGGTCGCTTCCGTGCGGATCAGGCGCAGGCCCCACATGCCCTTGTCATGGCCAAAGGTATCGACCCAATTGCCCCCGATGCCGGGGTCGCGGGCCGCTACCACGATGCGCACGCTTCCGTCCGCTTCCTGCACCCGCTTGAACTTGGTGACGTAACCGCCGCCATCTTCAAATGTGTCGAGATTTTCCTGCCAGATGTTGCACAGCTGGAAATTCCAATATTCGCATTCGGGCGGCTTGAATTCCAGCACCAGCGCCTCATCCCCGCCGACCTGCCAGCTGCCGAAGGCGAAATGCCGGTCCGGGACGCCGCCGTTCGATAGATATTGCGCCCGGCTATAGTCCAGCCGGTTGGGCTTGGACGCGAAATCGCCCTGGCCGCCCTGCCACCAGTTGCGCACCAGTTCGGCATAGCCGAGCACGCCCTGCGCCGCCCAGGCCAGGTTATTGGCCATCAGCGCGGGCGTGATCGGCAAAGGCTGGGCTTCGTCCATCCTTTCTATCCGCATGGCAGGGGCGATTTCCTTGCCCCGTTCATGCCATACCAGACGGATGAGGATGCAATTGTTATCGGCATCCAGCTTCAGCCAATTCTTGCCTTCGCCCGGATCATTTTGTGACAGGATGACTTCGAACGTGCCGTCATCTTCGACATGCAGCTGCTGGCTGCCCAGAAATGCGGTCGTCTTGAGGTTGGAAGGATCGAAAGCTTTTAGGCCAGCGACCCCCTGTGGCCCCCAGTCCCGTGCGGCTGCATCGCCGGGTACGGGCGCCGTCAGCACCGCCATGACAAAATAGGGAATGGTGCCGCGCGTGCCCACGATCCGATAGTCGCGTGCCTCATCGAATTGGCACATCAGATGGTCATGGTCAGGGCATTGGACGTTGATCGACTGCCGCCACACCATATCGCGCAATCTTGGACGGGTAGGTTCCGCATTTTCGATCAGCCGTTCCATGCTCGATCGCGCGACGCGGGTCAAAAAGCGGTAATATTCTGCCCGGTCGATGTCGGACGGCTGGTTGCCAAATTCGTCGATCAACCGCCCTGCCGCCTTCAGCACGTCGCAGAAATCGTCCCACGCCTTGCCGGAAATCAGGCGCTCGGTCGCCTTCGCTTCGATCTGCGCCTTATCCACTCCATCCTCCCATTTTGACGGGTAGGGTTCATCATAGGAGGCGAAGCGCATCCGTAAAGCTGCAATGTCCCAGGATTGCTAGCGCCTTTTCATTCGCGGCGGGCGTAGCGCGTCGCGCATGGCGATGCTGCTGCTGATGCGGGTCACGCCGGGCATGCGCGACAATAATTCGCTATGGATGGCTTCATAGGATTCGACGCTGTCGGTCTGCACGCGCAGCCAATAATCCACACCGCCGGTCATCAGGAAACATTCGCGTATTTCCGGGCATTGCCGCACCGCATGCTCAAACCGGGCCAGATAATCCTCGGTCTGGCGTTCCAGAGTCACCTGCACCAGCACATCGACGCCGCGCGCCTCCGCGTCCAGCGCGCTGGTAATTACGGTATAGCCGCGAATGACGTTGGCATCTTCCAACATGCGGATACGGCGGTGACAGGCCGATGGTGAAAGACCGACCTCCGCCGCGATTTCCGAATTCGCACGGCGCGCGTTGAGCCTCAAAGATCGGATGATGGCACGGTCGGTCCCGTCAACAGATTTCAACATCCTGCATTTCCTGCGAATAATCGACCAAAATATCGCCTGATATAGCAGATCATTCGACATGTTGGGAATATATGCGCGGCCATTGGCGATAATATCCCTTGTGAAAGGGGTTTCCATGCAGTGTGCGGATAGTGCCGGAGCCGTGCTGCGCATTGACTTGGATGCGCTCACTGAAAATTATCGGGCGCTTCAACGGCAGGTCGCGCCCGCCTCTGTCGCGGCGGTGGTCAAGGCCGACGGCTATGGCATTGGCGCGGAACTTGTCACGACGACATTGCTAAAGGCGAATTGCCGCCATTTCTTTGTGGCGCAACTGGGTGAGGCCATTGCCCTGAAGCCCGCCTTGCCCGCCGACGTGGCGTTGTTCGTGCTCAACGGACTGCAACCAGGCGCGGAATCGGACTGCGCCGCCATCGGGGCGACGCCAGTGCTCAACTCGCTGGACCAGATCGAACGGTGGAGCGCCCTGGCGCACCGACTGGGTCGCCCCCTGTCGGCTGCGCTACAGGTGGACAGCGGCATGGCTCGCCTGGGGCTGCCGCCGGAAGACGTCACGATCCTTGCCGATCAGCCCGAACGGCTGACAGGGGTCGACGTCCGGCTGATCATGAGCCATCTGGCCTGCGCCGACGAGCCGGACGCCGCTTTCAATATTGAGCAAGCCGCGAATTTCGAAGCCATGGCGCGGCATTTCCCCGATGTGCCCCGCTCGCTCGACAATAGCGGCGGCAGCTTCCTGCCGCGCGGACATTTCGACATCGTCAGGACCGGCATCGTCCTTTACGGCGGGGTCGCGCAAACTGGCTCCCCCCCGTTGCGCGCGGTCGTCGCTCTGGAAGCCCGGATCGCGCAGGTGCGCACCATCGCGGCGGGCGCTGGCATAGGCTATGGCCTGACCCACAGATGCGATCGCGAAAGCCGGATCGCGACGATCCCGGTTGGCTATGCCGATGGCTGGCCCCGGCATCTGAGCAATAAAGGATCGGCCTTTATCGCGGGCATCCGCGTGCCGTTCGCCGGGCGGGTGTCGATGGACAGCATCACGCTGGACGTCACCCATGTGCCTGTCGAACTGCTTTACCCCGGCGCACCGGTGGAACTGATCGGTCCTCATCAGACGATCGATGATGTGGCCAGCGACGCGGGCACCATTTCCTATGAAATCCTGACCCAATTGGGCCGCCGCTATCGCCGCGAGATTGTCGGGGCGGAGCGGGTCGATCAGAAACGGAGCATAATGGCATGAAGGTCGCTATTCTGGGCAGCGGAGTCGTTGGCGTCACATCCGCCTGGTATCTCGCGCAGGCCGGGCATGAAGTGACCGTGATCGACCGGCAGGATGGCCCGGCGCTCGAAACCAGCTTCGCCAATGCGGGAGAAATTTCTCCCGGCTACGCTTCTCCCTGGGCGGCGCCGGGGATTCCGATGAAGGCATTGCGCTGGCTGTTCATGCGCCACGCACCGCTGATTTTGCGCCCGCAGATGGATATGGCCATGCTGCGTTGGATGGCGGCGATGCTGGGCAACTGCAATGAACGATCCTATGCGATCAACAAGAGCCGGATGGTGCGGCTGGCGGAATATAGCCGCGATCGGCTGATCGATCTGCGTATGGAAACCGGCATCGCCTATGATGAGCGTAGCCAGGGAACGCTCCAGCTTTTCCGTGAGCAAAAGCAGCTCGACGGTATCGCCAAGGATATTGCGGTGCTCAAGGCCGACGGCGTGCCGTTCGAAGTGCTGGACCCGGCAGGCTGCATCGCGGCGGAGCCTGGCCTTGCCAGCAGCGAAATTCCGCTGGCAGGGGGCTTGCGCCTTCCCAATGATGAGACTGGCGATTGTTTCAAGTTCACCAATGCCCTTGCCGACATGGCAAAGGCCAGTGGCGTGACCTTCCTGAATGGTCGCACCATCGCGCGTATCGCGACGAACGACGGCAAGGTCAGCCATATCGAAACGGACCGGGGACGCATTCAGGCGGACATCTATCTGGTGGCGCTTGGCAGCTACTCCCCGCTGCTGTTGGCGCCGCTGGGGATCAAGTTGCCGGTCTATCCGGTGAAGGGCTATTCGATCACCGTGCCGATCGTCGATGAACCACGCGCGCCGGTGTCGACCCTGCTGGATGAAAGCTACAAGGTCGCAATCACGCGACTGGGCGACCGGATCAGGGTTGGCGGCATGGCGGAACTGTCGGGCTATTCAAAGGGGCTGCCCAAGGCGCGGCGCGATACGCTGGAATATTCGGTAGGCTCGCTCTTTCCCGGCGCGGGCGATCTTGGCGAGGCGACCTTCTGGTCGGGACTCCGGCCGATGACGCCCGACAGTACGCCGGTCATCGGCGGCACTAATATTCCCAACCTCTTTCTCAATACCGGCCACGGCACCTTGGGATGGACCATGGCCTGCGGTTCGGGACAAGTGATCGCCGACATCATCGGCGGCCGCAAGCCGGAGATCGAAACCGCCGATCTTGCCATCAGTCGTTACGCCTGAGCGTAACTATATACTGAACGGCGGCGAGCAGGCCCCGGCCTGTGCGACGCCCTTATGGTGGCTACGAAAGTCATCGCTAGTCGAGGGAAGGGCGAGGAAGGCGCGACCGGGATAATCCCGCCATTGTCACTACCCGCCGGTCCGCAATAGCAGGTCGATGCCGGACCGACGCCCGGCATCGCCCGCTCACGGCTATATCCGTGAGATGTTTCCATAAAGTCGACATAGTCGCTGCGATGCCGCGCCTTTGACAGCGCGGCATCCCTGTGTCGTGATCCCAGTCGCCCCGGCGGCATAGCTGCGCAAGACGCAGCCGCCGCCGGGGCCATGCCGTTAGGCGAAGCTTTCTTCGAAAATGGCCATGGCGCGGCCAAAACGCTCGAACAGCTCGTCCAATTCTTCGGCCGTGATGATCAAAGGCGGGCAAAGGACCATCGTATCGCCCAAAGCCCGGACGATGATGCCCTGTTCCAGCCCGATTTCCACTATCCGCGGGCCGACCTTTGCCGACGGTTCGAAGGGGATACGCTTCTCCGGGTCCGCGAACAGCTCGATGGCACCGAACAGCCCGACGCCGCGAACTTCGCCGACGAACTTGCGCCCTTCATAGCTGTGCAGTGCCTTCTGGAATTGCGGAACCAGCGACTGGACATGGCCGAGGATATTATCCTCTTCGTAAATTTTCAGCGTTTCCAGCGCGATCGCGCAGCTTACCGGGTGGCCCGAATAGGTGAAGCCATGGCCAAAGGTGCCGATATCGCCGCTGTTCGCCGCGATGGCCGAATAGATCTTCTCATTCACCATCACCGCCGAGATCGGCGCATAGCCTGACGACAGCGCCTTTGCTGTGTTGATGATGTCGGGCTTCATTCCGTAAGTGGTAGACCCGAACATTTCCCCCGTCCGGGCAAAGCCGCAAACGACTTCGTCTGCGACCAGCAGTACGTCATATTTCGCCAGCACCTTTTGCACTTTTTCGAAATAGGTGGCGGGCGGGACGATGACGCCGCCTGCGCCCATGACTGGTTCGGCAAAGAATGCGGCGACCGTTTCGGGGCCTTCCTCCAGGATGCGCTTTTCAAGATTGTCGGCCATGCGGGTCGCGAAATCCTCTTCGCTTTCCCCAGGCAGTCCGTAACGGAAATAATGCGGACAATCGACGTGCATGATGTTGTGGATGGGCAGGTCGAAATCGCGATGATTGGTGGGAATCCCGCCGACGCTGGCTGACGCGACGGTCACGCCATGATAGGCGTTGACGCGTCCGAGGATTTTCTTCTTTTCCGGCTTGCCGATAGCATTATGATAATACCAGACCAGCTTGACGGCGGTATCGTTCGCCTCAGAGCCGCTATTGGCGAAAAACGCCTTCGACATCGGCACAGGCGCCATCGACAGCAGCTTGCTGGCAAGCGCCGCTACCGCCGGATTCGAACGCCCCGTGAACGTGTGGTAATAAGGCAGCTGGTACAATGCATCGCTACCCGCCTTGGCAAGACGTTTATTGCTGAAGCCAAGTGAAGCGCACCAAAGGCCCGACATCGCTTCAAGATAGCGATTGCCCTTGTCGTCTTCCACGAAGACCCCGTCACCACGCGCAATGACCAACGGGCCGATTTTTTCATGAGCCGTCAGATTCGTGAAGGAGTGTAGGTGAGCTGCAATATCATTGGCTGCATTGGCATTGGGATTAGTCATTATCTTCGCTTTTCCGATCTTAAAAAAAGCCCAGTTCAGCCTTCCGTGGAAGCTGGACGCAAAATCCCGTGCCACATCTAGCCCACGCCATCAGGTGACGTCGCGGTCGATATAGGTCGTCTGCAACATTGTGTAAAAGCATAAGACGGCCATATTCCGCCGAAAGGAGCGAAAATTGGGCGAGCGCTCAACACGCGGTCGGCGGGCGCAATAAACCCGTCTGGAAGTCACTATCAGCAACCCGCTATCGGCTCATTCCCCCCAATCGCCGTTGATCGTCATCCAGGCGCTCGTCGCCGCGATCGCCGCCGTTTCCGCCCGCAGGATGCGGGGGCCAAGCGACACCGGCACGGCTTTTGGCAGAGCGCGGATGGCTTCGCGTTCGGTCGGGTCGAATCCACCTTCCGGGCCGATCAGGAACGCCGCCGGGCCGGGGTGAGCGGCCAGGGTTGCTGCCAGCGCCTCCCCTCCGCTTTCATCGGCGAAGAACAGCCAGCGGTCCTGCGGCCAGTCGCGCAGCAGCGAGTCCAGCTTTATGAGTGCGCCCAGTTCCGGCAATGCCGTCCGCCCGCACTGTTCCGCCGCTTCGACCAGGTGCGCGTGCAGTCTGTCGAGCTTCAGCTTGTCCACCACTGCCCGGCGTGTGAGCACGGGTTGCAGCCTGGCCACGCCCAGTTCGCATGCCTTTTCGGCGATCAGGTCGATGCGTCCCTTTTTGATGGGAGCGCAACACAGCCAGAAATCGGGCACATCGTCCAGCGGCCTGGTTTGTCGCACACATTCCAGCACCAGATCGCGCTTGCGCATGTCCCGCACCCGCGCGGCCCATTCGCCTGACCGTCCGTCGAACAGCAGCACGATGTCATCGGGCTTCATCCGCATGACGCTGATCAGATAATGGGCGGGATTGCCGTCGACCTGTACAGTCACGCCTTCGCCCAGCTGTGTTTCGACATGCAGGCGCGGCGCGCTTTGCGGCGGCCAGGCGGGGGTTGCGGTCATATCCTTGCACTCCGTTCGGGCTGATCTTGTCGAACCCTTCCATTTCTCTAAAGAGGAAGAACGGCCCTTCGACAAGCGAGCGTGACGTTGAGCGACAGCATAGTTCCCGACACGCAGGTGCGCGGCCTGCTCGCCCGCCTGCCGGATACGCCGCGGGCGCTTGCGCTATTGGCGCGGTTCGACCGGCCGATCGGCTGGTGGCTGCTGTTCTGGCCGGGCGCATGGGCGACGGCATTGGCGGGCGGGGGGAAGGAACGCTGGCCGCTCATCCTCTGGCTGCTGGTCGGCAGCATTGCGATGCGCGGTGCAGGGTGTGTGTTCAATGACATTGTCGACCGCGACCTGGATAAAAAGGTGGCGCGCACAGCGGCGCGACCGCTGGCGAGCGGAGCGATTTCCGTCAGGACGGCGTGGGCGTGGCTGATCCTGCTCTGCCTGATCGGCCTCGTCGTCCTGCTGCAGCTACGTCTTGCAGCGCAGATCGTCGCCCTGGGCAGCCTTGCGCTCGTTGCCGCTTATCCCTTCATGAAACGGATCACCGGCTGGCCCCAGCTGTGGCTCGGCCTCGTCTTTTCCTGGGCGGCGCTGGTCGGCTGGAGCGAAGTCATGGGTGCCCTCACCGCGCCGGGGTTGATGCTCTATGGCGGCACCATTTTCTGGGTTGTCGGTTATGACACCATCTATGCGCTGCAAGACCGGGAGGATGACGCGTTGATCGGCATCGGGTCAAGCGCCCTGTCCATGGGGCGGCACGTCCGCGCGGGCGTGTCGCTATGCTATATGCTCGCGCTCACGCTCTGGGCCGCCGCGATCTGGCAGGTGAGGCCGCAGCTTCTGGCGATTGCGGCGCTGCTCCCCACCGCCGTTCACCTCGCTTGGCAGGCCGCAACGTTGAAGGAAGACGGCATCGACCCCCTCCGCAAATTTCGGTCCAATCGCTTTGCCGGGCTGCTCATGTTCATGGGCTGCCTGGTGGTGGGCAGCGCATGACCGCCCCGCGCGAAGGTGAGGATTGCTGGCGCATAGCCCGCGCCGCACGGGCCAGCGTCATCATCGATGCCGAATGCTATTTTCGCCACGCACGCGCTGCGATGATGAAGGCCAAGCGGCGGATCATGCTGATCGGCTGGGATTTCGATGCTGCCATCAGCCTGGTCAGGGAGGATGAGGCAAAAGACGATGCCCCCGTAATCATCGGCGATTTCATCAGCTGGCTGGTGGATCAGACGCCGGAACTTGAAATATTCCTGTTGCGCTGGGACGTGGGCGCAATGAAGTCGATGGTGCAGCCGACCAACCTGTTCACCACGGTCAAGTGGATGACCCACAAGCGCATCCGTGTGAAGCTGGACAGCCATCACCCGCCCGCCGCATCGCATCACCAGAAAATCGTGGTGATCGATGATTGTTTCGCCTTCTGCGGGGGCATCGACATGACCGCCGATCGCTGGGACACGCGCCATCACCGCGACAGCGACCCCAATCGCCGACATCCCGACGGCGCTGCCTACGGCCCATGGCACGACGCCACCACAGCCTTGCAGGGAGACGTTGCCATGGCACTGGGCGATCACGCCCGTGCCCGCTGGAGCAAGGCAGGCGGCGGCGAACTGGACCGCATCGAGGGTGAGCATGATTGCTGGCCCGACGCACTGCCGGTCCAGTTCGAACAAGTGGATGTGGCCATTTCTCGGTCCGCGCCGGAAATGGATGACCAGCAGCCGGTGCTGGAGATTGAGCAGCTCTACCTTAACCAGATCGCCTCCGCGAAGCGGACAATCTACGCTGAAAGCCAATATTTCGCGTCCCGCCGCATTGCTGAGGCACTGGCGGCGCGGCTTGGCGAGCCGGACGGTCCCGACATCGTCATCATCAACCCGGAACAGGCGGACGGCTGGCTGGAACAGCAGGCCATGGACACGGCCCGCGCCAGACTGGTGGAAGCGTTGCGCGCCCGCGACGTTCATGGCCGATTGCGCCTTTATCACCCCTTCACCGTCCGGGGCGATCCGATCTATGTCCATGCCAAGATATTGATTGTCGATGATCGCGTGATCCGCGTGGGTTCGTCGAACATGAACAATCGATCATTGCGGCTGGATACTGAGTGCGACATGACCATCGACGCCAGCCTGCCCGCCAATGCCGGGCAGGAAGCAACGATCCTGTCGATCCGGGATGACCTGATCGCCGAACATCTCGACCTGCCGATCGACCGCGTCGCCGCCGTCATCGCCGAACGCGGATTGGTCGCAGGAATTGAGGAACTGCGCGACAAGCCGGGCCGCACCCTGCGCCCTTATGTCACGCCCGATCTTAACGAGGTGCAGAAATGGCTGGCCGACCATGAGGTGCTAGACCCGGAAGGTCCCGACGAAATGCTGGAGCCGATGACCGCGAAGGGCCTGTTCCGGCGGTTAAAGGCCCGGTCCTGAACTGGACTTGTAACGGTTTTGCGCCGGTCACTTGAGAGTTTAAGGCTCGTTCAAGGAGACCGACGAGATGATGAAGCGTAGTGAAGAGTTCAAGCAGGAGGCGGTGCGCATTGCGCTGACCAGCGGCCTGCCGCGTGAACGGGTTGCGTCGGATTTGCGGATCGGCAAGTCACGCTGAACAAAGCTAATCGTCCGGCCAATATAGAGCCAAGGGATTATCCACGAGCAACTTGCGCTGAAGTTCGGCGGTTGGCGCTATGCTCGGGATCATGTTCACCAACGCGCCATCGTCCGGGACCGCCTTTTCCATGTTGGGATGCGGCCAGTCCGTGCCCCACAATACGCGGTCGGGATAGTCTTCCACCAGCGGGGCTACTGCGCAAGCAAAGTCATCCCAGGGATAGCCTTGCGGGTCGAGCCGGTCGGGGCAGGTGACTTTCGTCCATATGTCCTCGCGATTGTCCAGCAACGAGCGGAAAGCCAGCATATCGCGCCCACTCGGTCCCTGTGAAACATCGGGGCGGCCCATATGATCTATGACGATCAGGGTTGGAATGGCATCCAGGAAGGCGCGCATTTCTTCCAATATGTCGGCTTCGAAATAGACGACGACATGCCAGCCCAAGGGGTGGACGCGACGGGCGACCTCCAGGAACTTGTCCTTGGGCGCGTCATCGACCAAGCGCCTCAGGAAGTTGAAGCGGACGCCGCGCATGCCGCCATGGTGTAACTTTTCCAGCTCTGAGTCGCTGATGGCGGGATCGACCACGGCGACGCCGCGCGCTTTGCCGTCCGACTTGGCGATGGCGTTCAGCGTCGCGCTGTTGTCAGTGCCATGGCAACTGGCCTGGACGATGACGTTGCGGGAAAAGCCAAGCCGATCGCGGAGGGCGAAGAGCATATCCGGGCCAGCATCTTCCGGCAGATATTTGGCCTTCGGGCTGAAGGGAAACTCCGCCATCGGGCCGAACACATGGCAATGCGCATCCACCGCGCCCGGAGGCGGCGTGAAGCGGGGGACAGAGGGATTGCCGTGCCAGCTGACGATGCGATCCGTCATGTGAAAATCTCTCCATCCATCAATTTGCGGGCAGTGCGCAGCATCGCGGCGCTCGTGACATTACCGATTTCATCCAGTTCCATGACGCAAGTGGTCTCGCCGGTGGGGTGTTCGACCGAGAGTGCCTTACGGCTTCCGTCGGGAATGGAGGCCACTTCGGCGGCGGGAGAGCCGGTGATCAGGCAGGCGGTGGCAACGCTGATGGCGCCCAGCACACCGATGGAGGCGTGGGCGCGATGGGGAATGAAGCTGCGCACAGTCACCGCGCCGCCGTTGCGGGGCGGGGCGACGAGCATCATCTTGGGAACCGACTTTTCCTTGACGTCACCGAGATTCATTCGTTCGCCGACCGCCAGGCGGATCTTTTCGATGCGGGCCTTGAGGGCGGCATCATTGTCAAGGGTGTCGCGATCTTCATAACCGGTGACGCCGACATCTTCCGCCTTCATGACCACGCAGGGCATGCCGTTGTCGATCAGGGTGACCCGGACCCCTGCCACCTCGTCGGCGGCATTGCCGGTGGGGAGAAGCGCGCCGCAAGACGAGCCTGCAGTGTCGCGGAACTCAAGCGGGATGGGGGCGGCGGTTCCGGGGACGCCGTCGATCCTCGCTTCGCCGTCATAACGGACTTTGCCACCGGGCGTCTGGACGGTGGCGGTGGCGATCTGGCCTGTATTTTCCATGTAGATGGCGACGCGAGTTTCGCCGTCGCCGGCGGGGACAAGGCCGCGCTCTATGGCGAAGGGGCCGACGCCGGCGAGGATGTTGCCGCAATTCTGGGCGTCGGTGACGATGGCCTGATCGACGAAGACCTGGAGGAAGAGATAATCGACATCCACGCCTTCGCGGGTGGACTTCTTCACGACCGCAACCTTGCTGGTCAGGGGGTCGGCGCCGCCCAAGCCATCGATCTGGCGCGGGTCGGGCGAGCCCATGATGCGGAGGAGGAATGCGTCGCGGGTGGCTGGTTCGGCGGGGAGGTCTTCAGAGAGGAAGTAGCCGCCCTTTGATGTGCCGCCGCGCATCCACATGACGCGGGCCTGGGTGAATGGGGTCACTTCAAACCTCCGTTCGCTTCGAGCGTAGTCGAGAAGCGGTTAGCGCAGTTCTACCGTTTCTTGACTACGCTCGAAACGAAAGGCTCTGGCAATCAGGCGTATTTCAGGCCCATCTCTTCCAGGCGGGGGCGCATGTTGTAAATGTCGAGGCCGAGTTCCCCGGCGGCGAGGCGGATGCGCTTGGCTTCTTCGGCGGCTTCGCGGGCTTGGGCTTTTTCAAGGACAGCAGCGGCGTCGGCGCGAGGGACGATGCAGACGCCGTCATCGTCGGCGATGATGACGTCGCCGGGATTGACGAGCGCGTTGGCGCATATGACGGGGACGTTGACGCTGCCGAGGGTCGCCTTGATGGTGCCCTGGGCGTGGACGGCTTTGGACCAGACGGGGAAATTCATCTGCGTGAGGTCGCGAATGTCGCGGACGCCTGCGTCGATGATGAGGCCGCGGCAGCCGCGCGCCTGGGCGGAGGTGGCGAGGAGATCGCCGAAATAGCCGTCGGTGCAGGGGCTGGTGGGGGCGAGGAGGAGGATGTCGCCTTCGCGCAACTGCTCGATTGCGACATGGATCATCCAGTTGTCGCCAGGAGGAGCGGAGATGGTGACGGCGCTGCCGGCGATGCGGGCGCCGGAATAAATGGGGCGCATATAGGGGGCGAGAAGGCCGGTTCGGCCCTGGGCTTCGTGGACGGTAGCGACGCCGCAATGGGCCAAGCCATCAATGACGGAAAGGTCCGCTCTGTCGATATTTTTGACGACTATGCCGGACATGATTTTCCTTCCTGTCTCCCGAAGCCGTGAATGAAATGGCGAATAGGAACGGGTTGCTCAAATTTGAAGTGTGGGATTACCATTAGATTTTGCTAAGTGTGGTGCATGAGTCCTGATCACTTCAATATTCGGCACCTGGCAGCCATGGCGGCGGTGGTGGAGCAGGGCAGCGTCAGCCTGGCGGCGCGGGCGGTGAATTTGACGCAGCCTGCGGTCACGCAGGGGATCGCGAAGCTGGAGGCGCAGCTGGGTCTGACGCTGTTCGAGCGGCAACCGGGGGGCATGGCCCCCACCGAGGCGGCGAGCAGGCTCGCGCCGCGTGTCGAGGTGGCGTTGAGGCTGATCGGGAGCAGCCGGGTGACGGCGGCGCAGATACGGGCGTTCGTCGCGCTGGCGCGGGCGGGGAGCTATGCGGCGGCGGCGGCCAAGGCGGGAGTGAAGGAGCCTTCACTGCACCGGGCCGTCGGCGATCTGGGGCTGGCGATGGGATACCGGCTGGTGGACCGCCGGGGCCGGGGTCTGGTGCTGACGCGGCAGGGCGGGATGCTGGCGCGGCGGCTGCGGCTGGCGCTGGCCGAGCTGCGGTCGGGGCTGGATGAGCTGGCGGAGTTGAAGGGGCAGGAGAGCGGGCGAATAGTGGTGGGGGCGATGCCGCTGTCGCGGGCACGGCTGCTGCCTCGGGTCATCAGCGCGTTCCGCAAGGATTTGCCGCAGGTGCATGTCAGCGTGCATGAAGGGTCGCATGCGGAGCTTGTGGGGCCGCTGCGGGACGGCGAGGTGGACATGATGATTGGCGCGTTGCGTGATCCGTCGATCGTACAGGATCTGGCGCAGAGGCCGCTGTTCGAGGACCGACCGACGATCCTCGCGCGGGCGGGGCACCCGCTGGCGAAGGGATGGGATGCCGATGCGCTGAGGCGGTTTCCGTGGATTTTGCCGCCTGAAGGAGCGCCGCTGCGGCAGCTGTGGCGGGATATGTTCGAGGCGCTGGGCGGCGATTTGCCTGCGGTGCCGATCGAATGCGGGTCGGTAATGACGATCCGCGAATTGCTGGCGAGCGGGGATTATCTGACGATGCTGTCGGTCGATCAGCTGGCGTTGGAACTGAATGTCGGACTGGTGGCCGATATTGGTCCGGCGCCGGGCGCGATCAACCGGACGATCGGGCTGACAACGCGGGCGGACTGGCGTCCGACACGCCTGCAGCAGCGATTCATGGCGGCGATTGAAGCCGAGGCGGCGAACATAAGTTCGTAAAAACTTATGAGCAGGCCATGGATTCGATTGGTCCGCGCGGCGGCATTGGGTCATCGCTGTTCGCATGGAACAGGAAGTCGGTCTGATCGGATTTGGCGAGGCGGGTTCGACCTTTGCGATGGCAGGGGCGTGGGCTGCGCGAGCGCATGTGTTCGACTGCAAGACCGAAAGCGCTGTCGAACGTAATGCGATGCTGGCGGCTTATGCCCAGGCTCATGTGCTGGGCGCGCGCTTCATGGAAGATGTGCTTTCCGGCGTCGGGCTGGTGCTGTCGCTGGTGACGGCGGATCAGGCGCTGGAGGTGGCGGAGGTGGCGGCCGAATGCCTGGCGCCGGGCGCGATCTACTGCGACATGAACAGCGTCGCGCCGCAGACCAAACAGGCTGCGGCGGCGGCGATCGAGGCTGCGGGCGGCCATTATGTGGATGTCGCCGTGATGGCTCCGGTCAATCCGGCGCGGTTGTCGGTGCCGCTGCTGTTGAGCGGGGGGCAGGCGGATGAGGCGGCGGCCCGGCTTGGCGCGCTTGGCTTTGCCAATATGCGGGTCGTGGGTGAAGCAGTGGGGCGTGCTTCGTCGATCAAGATGATCCGGTCGGTGATGGTCAAGGGCCTTGAGGCGCTGACCGCAGAGTGCGTGCTGGCGGCGGAGGCTGCGGGCGTGCGTGACGAAGTGCTGGCGTCGCTGGATGCGAGTGAGAAGGCGCGGCCTTGGGGCGAGCGGGCGGATTATAATCTCGACCGGATGCTGGTGCATGGACTGCGCCGCGCGGCCGAGATGGAAGAGGTGGTGAAGACGCTGGAGGCGCTGGGCACCGGGGCTGCGATGACGCGTGGAGCGGTGCAGCGGCAGCGGGCGATCGGGGCGCTGGGCGTGACGGATGTGCCGGAGGGGTTGAGCGGGAAGCTTGAGGTGGTTTTGGCGCGGGGTGAGGTTGTGGGATTGCGGCCTGAGGTGGTGTGATTTGCTGGGGCGGCGGCTGAATTGCGAGCTTGATTGAAGTTCGTCATCCCAGCGCAGGCTGGGATCTCAGGCGGTTGGGTTCGGCCTGGAGGCATGAGATCCCAGCCTTCGCTGGGATGACGGAAGATGTTGGGATGACGGGAGATGTTGGGATGACGGAACACGCTGGGATGACGGCAGATGCTGGGATCGCGGGAGTTAGGGAGCGTGGCTGTCGGTGACCGAGGTTCGATGGGGGTGCTTATCCCCTTCGTCATCCCGGACTTGATCCGGGGTCTCGCTGGCGGGGTCGGGCTTCCGTGAATGGAAAGCGGGACCCCGGGTCAGGCCCGGGGTGACGGCTTGGTGAAGTGGGTGAAGGCACGAGATCCCAGCCTCCGCTGGCGTGCCGGGATTGTGTGGGGCGCGCTTGCGCTTTGATTGAGACTTGGGCGGGGAGAAGGGTTGGGCTTCGACAGGCTCAGCCCGAACGGGGAATTGAGAAGCATTTGGTGGGCCTTAAGTTGCATGTGCTCCTGCGAAGGCAGGAGCCCAGTTCAGACGGCGGGCCTGGGCTTCTGCTTTCGCAGGAGCACGTTGAGGGTGATTAAGCGATGAGCCTGATTATCGACTGCCATGGCCATTATACCGTGCTCCCCAAGGGGCATGATGCCTGGCGGGAGGAGCAGAAGGCGGCGTTCAAGGCGGGCGTTGCTGCGCCGCCTTATCCCTACATCAGCGATGATGAGATCCGCGACACGATCGAATCCAACCAGTTGCGCCTTATCAAGGAGCGGGGCGCGGACCTTACGATCTTTTCGCCGCGCGCTTCGGCGATGGCGCCGCATGTCGGGGATGCGGAGGTCGCGCGGGAGTGGGCGATGCGGTGCAATGACCTGATCGCGCGGGTGGTGGGGCTGTATCCCCAGACTTTTGCTGGCGTTTGCATGCTGCCGCAGTCGCCAAGGGCCGACATGGGCAACAGCATCGCCGAACTGGAGCGGTGCGTCACGCAGCTGGGCTTTATCGGGTGCAACCTTAATCCTGACCCCGGCGGCGGGCATTTTCAGCATCCGCCGCTGACCGATCGTTACTGGTATCCCTTTTACGAGAAGATGGTCGAGCTGGACGTTCCGGCGATGATCCATGTGTCGGGCAGCTGCAACCCGGCGATGCATGCGACCGGCGGCTATTATATCGCGGCGGACACGATCGCCTTCATGCAGTTGCTGGAGGGGGATTTGTTCGCGGATTTCCCGACGCTGCGCTTCATCATTCCGCATGGCGGCGGCGCGGCGCCCTATCATTGGGGGCGGTATCGGGGGCTGGCCGACATGCTGAAGAAGCCGAGCCTGGACACGCATCTGATGAACAACATCTTTTTCGACACCTGTGTTTATCATCAGCCGGGCGTCGATCTGCTGGCCGATGTGATCGACAACAAGAATATCCTGTTCGGATCGGAAATGGTCGGCGCGGTGCGTGGGATCGATCCGACGACCGGCCATTATTTCGATGATACCAAGCGCTATGTCGACGCGCTGGATATCAGCGATGCGGAACGACACGCGATATTCGAGGGCAATGCCCGCCGCGTCTTCCCGCGTCTGGACGCGCAACTGAAGGCGCGCGGCCTGTGAGCTACCGCACCCCCCTTGTAGCCCCTTGGGGGGTGGGTCCATCTTCTGTCCCTGCTGTGGAAGGACGAGGCGGAAGATGGACTTTTTCTTGTCTGGAGAACCGCCGATGAGCGTTGATATCCATGAATATCTGGCCGAATTTGACGATATCCCCGGCACGCGCGTCTATACGGGAAAGCGCGCGCGGCAGGGATATTGGATGAACCAGTTCGCGATGAGCCTGATGAAAGGCGATAATCGCGAACGGTGGAAGGCGGACGAGCGCGCCTATCTGAACGAATGGCCGATGACCGAAGATCAGCGGCAGGCGATTTTGGATCGCGACTATAATCGTTGCCTGGATTTGGGCGGCAATATCTATTTCCTGGCCAAGGTATTTTCGACCGACGGCATGTCCTTTTTGCAGGCGGTGGGAACCATGACCGGCATGAGCACGGAAGAGTATCAGGCCATGATGATTGCGGGAGGGCGATCACCCGAAGGCCAGCGATCGATAAGGGAGAAACGTTGATGGCCCGCATTACCGCTGGCGTAGGGACCAGCCATGTGCCGGCGATCGGCGCGGCGATGGATAATGGCAAAGTGGGCGAGCCCTATTGGGCGCCCCTGTTCGCCGGTTACGACTGGTCGCGGCAATGGATCGCGCAGGAAAAGCCGGACGTCGTCATACTGGTCTATAACGACCATGCGTCCGCTTTCGACATGAAGATCATTCCGACCTTCGCGATTGGCTGTGCCGACCGCTACGGCATTTGCGACGAGGGATGGGGGCCGCGGCCAGTGCCCGATGTTGAGGGGCATGCCGACCTGGCCTGGCACATCGCGCAGAGCCTGATCCTGGACGAATTCGACATGACCATCATCAACGAGATGGATGTCGACCATGGGCTGACCGTGCCGATGAGCCTGATGTTCAATCAGCCTGACAAATGGCCGGTGAAGGTCGTTCCGCTGGCCGTCAACGTCGTCACCTATCCGCCGCCGTCGGGCAATCGTTGCTGGATGCTGGGCGAGGCGATCGCGCGAGCGGTGGAAAGTTTCCCCGAGGATCTGAACGTGCAGGTGTGGGGCACGGGCGGGATGAGCCATCAGTTGCAGGGGCCGCGCGCCGGGTTGATCAACGCCGGATGGGACAATCGCTTCCTGGACCTGTTGAGCGCGGAAGATGACGGGCAGTTGCGCGCCATCCCGCACATCGAATATCTGCGGGAAACCGGATCGGAAGGGATCGAGATGGTGATGTGGCTGATCATGCGCGGTGCGCTGGGCAGGAAGGTCACGCCGCTGCATCGCCATTATCATGTTCCCGCATCCAATACGGCGGTCGGGCATCTGGTGTTGAAACCCGACGATTCATAACGACAATCGAAGGGATGGATGATGGCGCGCGCCGACATCGAGGATGCATTGGTCAGGCTGGAGCAGGTGCATAAGCAGCTGGGGGTGCTATCCACCGGCGCGGAGCCGGGCTGGGAAAAGCAATATTTGCAGGCCCGGCGGACCTTGCAGGAACAGATCAACCGATTGTGCCAGGCGGACGCGCAGCTGAACCTGTCCGATGAGGATAGCCGTCGGTTTCGCGATGCCTTTGGCAAGTTTCGGACGGCGACAGCGCTGCACCAGGCGGATTGGCCCGTCGTCGGTATCAATCGGCAAGCCCCGGCATATAGTCAGTCCGCAGCCCATGTGGGGCAGACCTATCAGCAATTCATGACGGTGATGCGCGCGCTGATGCAGCGATAGCCAGAGCGCGCGGCCAGTAAGATGAGGAGTTAGAATATGAGAATCGCGCTGGCCGGTGCGGGAGCTTTTGGTGAAAAGCATCTGGATGGTCTGAAGAATATCGACGGCGTGACCGTCACCTCGCTGGTCGGGCGCAATCTGGAGCCGACGCAGGCGATCGCGGCGAAATATGGGATCGGTCATGCGACGACTGAGCTGGCCGAGACGCTGGCGCGCGATGATGTCGACGCGGTGATCCTGTGCACGCCGACGCAGATGCATGCGGAACAGGCGATCGCCTGCATGGATGCGGGCAAGCATGTGCAGGTTGAGATACCGCTAGCCGATAGCTGGGCCGATGCTCAGGCGGTATTGCGCAAGCAGGAAGAGACGGGGCTGACCTGCATGGTCGGGCACACGCGGCGCTTCAACCCGAGCCATCAATGGGTGCATCGGCAGGTGATGGCTGGCGCGTTCAACGTCCAGCAGATGGACGTCCAGACCTATTTCTTCCGCCGCAAGAACATCAATGCCAAGGGTGAGGCGCGGTCATGGACCGACCATCTGCTGTGGCACCATGCGGCGCATACGGTGGACCTGTTCGCCTATCAGGCGGGGCGCATCGTGGACGCGCATGCGATGCAGGGTCCGATACATCCCGAACTGGGCATTGCGATGGACATGTCGATCCAGTTGAAGAGCGAGAGCGGGGCGATCTGTACGCTTTCGCTGAGTTTCAACAATGACGGGCCGCTGGGGACCTTCTTTCGCTATATCGGCGACACGGGCACCTATATTGCGCGCTATGACGACCTGGTGAACGGCAAGGAAGAGCCGATCGACGTGTCGAAGGTGGACGTGTCGATGAACGGGATCGAGTTGCAGGACCGCGAATTTGTGAGCGCGATCAGCGAGGGGCGGGAGCCTAATTCAAGCGTGGCGAAGGTGTTCGATTGCTATCGGGTGCTGGGCGAGTTGGAGAAACAGCTGGGGTGAGGCGACCGGGGGCGCGGCGGGTCGGACGCAGGCTTCTCACGGACCGGGCAGTTGGGGAGATAGCCGTGACCTGCGCCAAGTGCGCGGAGGCTGACCGGCGTGGCGCGCGAAGAAGCGGGAGAAATAGGCCGGATCGTCAAAGCCGATGGCATAGGCGATCTCGCTGACGCTCATGTTGGAATAGAGCAGCAATCGCCGGGCTTCGAGCAAGGCCCGTTCATCAAGGATCGCAGCCGGGGATCGGGCGGCGATGCGGGCGCAGGCCTGGCGAAGCGTGCTTTCACTCACGCCCAGTTCGCGGGCGTGAACCGCCACCGGCTCGCGCGAACGAAAGCGCTGTTCGATCCGCTCGCGCAGGCGGGCGACCAGCGCAGCCTGCCGTCGGCCTTCGCCCAGATGCGCCTCGCTCAATGCAGAGCGCCGCAACGCATCGACCATGATAGAGAGCAGCAGCGCTTCCACCATTGCGCGCTGCCCCCTGTTCGACCAGCCCAGTTCATGCGCGAGCTGTTCCATCCGGCTTTCGAATGGCGAGCCATGCTGGGGCGAGAGTGATATGGCCCGCGCGCTGTGAAAGAGCTGCGCAAGATCCCGGTCACGCTCCAACAGTCGGTGAAGATAGGCGTCGGCCATGGTCACAACCCAGCCCCGCGACTCACTGGTCCAGGCAAAGCCATGCACGACCGCAGCGGGGATGATCAGCAGGCAAGGCGCGCTGAAAGATACCGTCTCGTCCTCTGCCCGCATCGATCCGCCGCCTTGTGCGATCAGGATGATGTGATGCAGATCGTGATGAACATGCGGTTGGATCGTCCATTCGCTGGGGCGGGAGCGATCATCAAGGCTTTCCACATGAACAAAGCCTTCCTCCACTGAACGCTGCGGCTCTCCATAGAGGTAGAAGCTGGGTATCGCGCGCATCTTGGCGGGCCTGGGCATGGCCGGTCGCAGCCTTTAAAACTGTCGGATCGTCCATCTTTTATACTGCTCCAGCCGTGTCCCGCAATGGGGTGCCGCGGCATCATCGCAAGCAGGAAGCGATTGCGGAGAGGGACGTCATGAAGACCCAGATTGCCATTGTGGGAGCCGGTCCGGCGGGCCTGCTGCTCGGTCACCTGCTGCGCGCCGAGGGGATCGACGCCGTGATCGTGGAGCGCGCGTCCGCCGACTATGTGCTTGGCCGCATCCGTGCGGGCGTCCTGGAACGGACCACCACCCGGCTGCTGGACCGGTTGGGCCTGGGCGCGCGCATGCATGCGGAGGGATTGCCGCATGATGGCTTCCACCTGACAGACGGCGAACGGCTGATCCGCATCGACATCGCTGCGCTGACGGGCCGCCAGGTGGTGGTATATGGCCAGACAGAGCTGACCCGTGACCTTATGGAAGCGGCGCCCGGAAGGGGATTGCATATCATCTATGAGGCCGCCGACGTCGCATTGTTCGATGTCGATAGCGACGCGCCCTATCTGACCTACAGCAAGGGAGGCCGAAGCCATCGCATCGACGCCGCTTTCATCTGCGGCTGTGATGGCTTCCATGGCCCTTCGCGCAAGGCAATGCCCGCCGCCGTGGCGGCCAGTTTTGAAAAACTCTATCCTTTCGGCTGGCTGGGAATTCTGAGCGATGTGCCGCCCTGCAACCATGAACTGATCTACGCCAATCATGAGCGGGGTTTCGCGCTGGCATCGATGCGGTCGGCAACGCGCAGCCGCTACTATGTGCAGGTGCCGCTTAATGAAAAGCTGGACAATTGGCCGGACGACAGGATCTGGGACGAGCTGGCGATCAGGTTGGGGCCGGAAACGGCGGCGCAGATGACGCGGGGGCCGGCTCTGGAAAAATCGATTGCGCCGCTGCGGTCCTTTGTGTTCGAGCCCATGCGGCACGGACGGCTGATGCTGGCGGGAGACAGCGCGCATATCGTCCCACCGACCGGCGCCAAGGGTTTGAACCTGGCCGCATCGGACGTTCATTACCTGTCCGAAGCGCTCATCCGCCATTTCAGGCATGGCGACAGCGATGCCATTGCCGGATATTCGAAGAAGGCCCTGGCCCGGATATGGAAATCGGAGCGCTTTTCCTGGCAGCTGACCCGTTTGATGCACCGGTTCCCTGACAATGACGCCTTTGACCGCCGGATGCAGCTGGCCGACCTGGATTATATCGCTTCTTCAGTTGCCGCGCAGACGGTGATCGCTGAAAATTATGTGGGACTGCCGCTGTAACCGAGGCGCAAGGAGCGTCTCGCCCTGGCATCCGCGGGGATCAAGCGGTGCCAGAGCGAGATATATTCATCCGTGGACCTTCGCCGTTTCACGCCGATATTCGGCCAGGAGCAGGATCAAGGCGCATGCTGCAATGAGCGAGCCTGACGCCATGACCAGCGCGACAGTTGGCAGCTTGAAATCGAACGTGAAGAGGACACCGGCGGCGATGGGGCCTAAAGCGGCTCCTCCACGACCGACGCCTATCACTATTCCTGTACCTCCCGCCCGGACGGCGGTCGGGAAAGCGTGGGCGATGATGGCGTAGAGGCCGACGACTGCGGCGTTGGTAAAAAATCCGGCAGCCGCTGCCACCAGCGCCAGGCCGGAAAGGCTGGCCTGACCCTGACCGAAAACGGTCACCATGGCCGTCGAGAACAGCAGGGCGCCGATCACCAGCGCGCGAACGTCCAACCGCCAGCTGAGCGCGCTGAGCGAAAGCGCGCCCAACAGACCGCCGACATTGGCCCATACCAGCACGCCCCCGGCGGACGAGGGGGCAAAGCCCATGTCCACGACGATCTTGGGCACCCATTTCAGAATGAAGTAGAATGTCATGATGTGGAAGAAATAGGCGGTCGTCAGAAGCACCGTCGTGCGCGCCAGGCCGGGGCTGAGCAGCGATGCGAAAGACGCCCTGGGCGCCACCGGGTCCGGGGCGGGCAAAGCGACCAGAGGTTCGCGTCCCATCCGCGCCATCAGCCTGTTGACCCGATCCAGCGCATCCGCCGGACGCCTTTGCAACAGGAAGCCGATCGATTCAGGCAACAGCATGAACGTCAAAGGCAGGAAGATCGCGGTGACGACGCCCCCCAGCAGGAAGATGTCGCGCCATCCGCCCGAAACCAGCAGCATGGACGCGACCGAGCCGCCGAGGATCGCGCCGATCGGATAGCCCGCCGCCATCAGGGCGACAGCCAGGCTGCGGGCGCGGGCGTTGGCAAGTTCTGCAACGATGGCATTGGTGCAGGCCAGCATCCCGCCGATGCCAAGGCCGGTGACGAGCCGCACTGCCGACAATGACACGACGCTGAAGGAAAAGGTCGCCGCCAGCATACCGGCGGCCATGACCATAAGGCAGAGGAGGATGGTGGGGCGACGGCCTATATGGTCGGCCAGACCGCCGAGCAGTACCGATCCCACGGCCATGCCGATCAGTTCCATCGACAGGACGACGCCGAGCGCGGCACGATCAATGCCCCATTCCGCGGCAATGCCGGGGGACGCGAAGCTGATGGCCAGAACGTCGAAGCCATCCAGGGCGTTCAGCATGACACACAGGGCGACCGCCATGATTTGCAGGCGTCCCATCGGCGCTTCATCCAGCATTCGCCGGATATCCGTTCCACTCTGCACCATAGCCGCCTCCCCTGAATGATTATTGATCTGGACGATATCGTGGTTGCGTCAGCCCTGTTCCGGTGCGGTCAGCATGAGGGCGTCGAGAGCGATTGCGCCTCTACCCTGCGGATAGAGGATGACCGGGTTGAGATCGATCTCCCGGATCGACGGTTCGGCGAGCAGGATGCGGCCAAGCGTGTGGATAATCCCCGCTGCCGCCTCCACATCCAGCGCAGGCGATCCGCGAAAGCCGCGCAGCAGGGGCGCTTGCTTGAGCTGGTCCAGTTCAGCGGCGATGGCATCGACCGAGAGGCCGGGGGTGATCAGGCGCACGTCCTGCAGGATTTCCGCCGTGACGCCGCCAAAGCCGCACAGGATGACTGGTCCCCAGTCTGGATCATTCTTTGCGCCGATGATCAGTTCGACGCCGCGTTCGCCCATGGCTTCGATCAGGACGCCGTCGAGCGCGATGGTCGCATCATAGGCGGCGACATGGGCATATAACCGGTCCCAGCCCGCGCGCAGTTCGTCAGCGTTGGAGAGGTTCAACACCACGCCGCCCGCATCGCTCTTGTGGCTTAGACGGGCGGACTGCGCCTTGAGCGCGACCGGATAGCCGACCGCCTCGGCAGCGTTCAGCGCGTCGTCGATGCTGGTGCAGAAGGCGCCCTTTGGGAACGGGATGCCGAGCGGGGCGAGGATCGCCTTGGCGCGATATTCGGGGATGACGCCGCTTTGCCCGGCCAGCGCCGGGGCGGGCAGGGGGATGGTCGGCGCTTCGCTGAAGTCGCGACGCGCATGGTGGTTGAGGCGCTTCAGGGCGCGGAAGGCGCGTTCGGTCGAAGGGAAATAGGGGATGCCGAGCGTGCGCAGCTGATCGATATGATGGGGCGGAACCGGCGCGCCTTCGTCCAGTCCGGCGAAGATGATCGGCTTGTCCGGCATCAGTTCGCTGACGGCGCGCAGGATCGGCGGCAGCTTGATGCCGACGGTCACGGGATCGGTCTGGATGATGCCCGTGACGATGCTGCCGAACCGGTCGTCGGTGAACAGCGCCGCCAGTGTCCGGCGATAGAGGTCGGGATCGACCAGTCCCTGCGCAGTCAGGTCCAGCGGATTGGAGACGGGCACGAAGTCGGGCAGCACCGCGCGCAGGGCAGGGGCATTGCCGTCATTCACCTGCGGCAGGTCGAGGCCGATCGCTTCGCACAGGTCGAGGGTCAGCGCCTTGAACGCGCCGCTTTCGCCCAGCACCGCGACGCCGCCAGCCGGGATGGTTGGACAGCGCAACGCGATTTCGGCGATGTCGCCCAGTTCCTCCAGCGTTTCGGCCAGGATGACGCCCGCGCGCTCCACATTGACGCGCATCACCTGATAGTCGCCCGCCATCGCGCCGGTGTGGGTGGCGGCGGATTCACGCGCGGCGGCTGAGCGGCCAGGGTGCAGCAGGACGATGGTCTTGCCCAGAGCGCGGGCGCGGCGGGCGGCGGCCAGGAAACGTTGCGGCTTGCGGAACTGCTCCACGATCATCGCGATCACTTGGGTGGAACTGTCCTCCAGCAGGTAGTCGACATAATCCTCGACGCCCGATGCGGCTTCGTTGCCGGTCGAGATGGAGAAGGAGAGGCCAAGGTCGCGCGAAGCCAGCGTGGTGCACAGGACGCAAGCCATCGCCCCGCTTTGCGAGACAACGCCGATGCCGGGACGGTCGCGCAGTGGTTTGGCGTCGGTTTCCACGAAGGTCAGCGGCACACAGTCGATGAAGTTGGTCATGCCAAGGCAATTTGGCCCTTCGACGACCATCCCGGTTTCAGCCGCGATCCGGCCGATCTCCCGTTGTTCCGCCAGGCCTTCTTCACCGCCTTCGGCAAATCCGGCGGAAAAGATGACGGCGGCGCCGACATTGCGCGCGGCCAGCGCCTTCACCGTATCGAGCACCGCCGCGCGCGGGATGGCGAGGACGGCGGCATCAACGCCGTCGGGCAACGCATCGACTGATGGCAGGCATGGCCGTCCGCCGATTTCCGCGCGCTTGGGATTGATGAGGTGGATGTCGCCGGAAAAGCCGTTGCGCGTCAGGTTGGACAGGACGGATGCGCCCAGCGCACCCGGCTTGTCCGATGCGCCGACGATCGCCACCGATCGCGGGCGCAGCAGCCGGTCCAGCGACCTGGCCGCGCGGGCAGCGATGGCGGCGGGCGGATTCAGGGTGTCGGCCGTCATGGGTCCGTCTCTCCAAAAACTCTGTGGGGCAGGCCGCCTCTTGGGGGCGATCCTGCCAGTCTGTCGCGGTTCAGGCCTGCTGTTTCGACTTGTCGTAAGCGCCAAGGCCCGGCCTGTAGCTCTTGTCGTCTATAAACTGCCTGATGCCTTCCTTGCGGCCCTCATTGTCGAAGCTGTTGGCCGCTTCCTGCGCGCGGATCAGATAATCCTCGGCATTGTCATAGGTCATTTCGCGCACCCGGCGGATGGCGTCCTTGGTCGCCTTGAGCGCGACGGGGTTCTTCGTCAGCAAGGTCTGCGCGACCTGCGACACGCGGCCCCTGAGTGCGCCGAGCGGCAGCGCTTCGTTTACGAAGCCCCATTGTGCCGCCGTCCTGCCGTCCACATTCTCACCCATCAGCGCATGATACATGGCGTTGCGGAAGCTGGTCAGCTCCGTCGCCACCTTGGCCGCGCCGCCGCCGGGCAGGATGCCCCAGTTGATTTCGCTGAGGCCGAACTGCGCTTCCTCCGCCGCGAAGGCGAGGTCGCAGGCGAAGAGCGGGCCGTAGCCGCCGCCAAAGCACCAGCCGTTGACCATCGCGATAGTGGGTTTCTGATACCAGCGAAGGCGACGCCACCAGCCATAGCTTTCCCGTTGTGCGTCACGCGTGCCCTTCAGGCCCTGCGCTTCGGTTTCCCGGAAATATTCCTTGAGGTCCATGCCAGCGCTCCACGCCGTGCCTTCACCGGTCAGGACGAGGACGCCGACATCGGCGCGAAACTCAAGCTCATCGAGTATGCGCATCATCTGGCGGTTGAGGCGCGGCGACATGCAATTGCGCTTGTCCGGGCGGTTGAGGCTGACCCAGGCGACGCCGTCCTCCACGGTGAAGGCGACGGTTTCGATTTCGGCCTGCTCGACGCCATCGACATGCAGGAAGTTCGTCATGATCGTTCCTTAGAAGTTATTCGTCATCCCAGCGAAAGCTGGGATCTCGTGCGGCTAAGTTGCGCCTCTCCGCCTGAGATCCCAGCTTTCGCTGGGATGACGAGGGAAGAGAATATCAAATCGGATAATGGCCGGGCTGGGTCTCCATCGTGATCCAGCGCAATTCAGTGAAGCTGTCGATCCCGGCGCGGCCGCCGAACTTGCCATAGCCCGACGCCTTGACGCCGCCGAAGGGCATTTGCGCTTCGTCATGGACGGTCGGGCCATTTACATGGCAGATGCCGGACTGGATCTGCCGCGCGACCCTGAGCCCGCGCGCCGTGTCGCGGGTGAAGACCGATGCGGACAGGCCATATTCGGTATCGTTGGCCAGTTCGATCGCATGGGCTTCGTCGCGGGCGCGGACGATGCCAACGACCGGGCCGAAGCTTTCATCGCGGAACAGCTTCATCTGTGGGGTGACGCGGTCGATGACATGGGCGGGCATCAAGACGCCATTCGCCTCGCCGCCGTTCAACTGGATCGCGCCTGCCGCCAACGCATCATCGATGAGCGTACGGACGTGGGAAACCGTCTTGCTGTCGACCACCGCGCCGAGTGGCGTCTTGCCCTCGCGCGGGTCGCCCACCGCCATGGTGCCGACCTTTGCCTGAAACTTCTCGGCGAAAGCGTCGGCGATGGCTTCGACCACGATGATCCGCTCGGTCGACATGCAGATTTGGCCCTGGTTCATGAAAGCGCCGAACGCGGCGGCCTTCACTGCTTCGTCAAGGTCAGCATCCTCCAGCACGATCAGCGGCGCCTTGCCGCCCAGCTCCAGTACGACAGGCTTCAGATGCTCAGCGCAGCGTTTCGCGATGATCCGACCGACCGGCGTCGATCCGGTGAAGTTCACGCGGCGCACGGCGGGATGGTCGATCATCGCGCCGACCACATCGGCCGCATCCTGCGGCGCGTTGGTGATCAGGTTGACGATGCCGCCAGTAAGGCCCGCTTCCACAAAGGCCTGGACGATCAGACCATGGGTGCGCGGACATTGTTCCGACGCCTTGAGCACCACGCTGTTGCCGCAGGCGAGCGGCACGGCGATGGCGCGGGTGGCGAGGATGATCGGCGCGTTCCATGGCGCCATCGACAGCACCACGCCTGCCGGTTCGCGGATAGCCATGGCGATGCAGCCGGGCTTGTCGGACGGGATCACCTCGCCTCCGATCTGGGTGGTGAGCGCCGCTGCTTCGCGCACCATCGAGCTTGAGAGCATCAGGTTGAAGCGCGCCCAACCCTCGGTCGCGCCGATTTCCGCCATCATCGCGTTGATGAAATCGTCCACACGGGCGTCGAGCGCGTCGGCGGCTTTCATCAGCAGGGCGCGGCGGGCATTGGGGCCGGTTTGCGACCAGGCGGGGAACGCGGCCTTGGCGGCATCGACCGCGGCAATCGCATCTTCGACGCTGGCGGCAGCCGCGCGGGTGGCGACGGCGCCAGTGATCGGGTTCAACCGTTCGAAAGCCGAGGCGGCACTGCGCGATTCGCCGCCGATTATCAGGGAAATTTCCGATGCGGACATGTGTCAGGCCCTCTCTTAATGTTATGTTGCATATCAATGTTGATTGTTCTGAGCAATAACATTATGAGCGAGTCATGAGCATGAGTCCTTCAGGCAACAGGCTGATCAATCCCGTCGCATCACGACTGGGATATCGGCTGCGGCGTTCCTCCTCCGCGATGATGGCGACGCTGGGTGCGGCGCTGGAGCTGGTGGGGTTGCGACCGGTGGAGGCGACCATCCTCCTGACGATCGGCGCCAATCCGGGCTGCATCCAAAGCGACATAGGCCGCATGCTGGGGATCAAGCGCGCCAATATGGTGCCGCTGATCACTGGCCTCATCCAGAAGGACCTGGTGCAGAAGTCGCCGGTAGACGGACGCTCCTTCGCCCTGAGCCTGACCGCCCAGGGAGAAGATGTGCGCAGCGAGGCGGACGCGATCATGTCCGCCCACGAACGCCGTTACACACGCTTGCTGACGCCCCAATATCAGGATGCGCTGCGCATCGTGCTGGACGTTCTGGAACAGGAAGAAAATGCCACGCACGAGGAGGGGGAAGCGGCAGTCATCTAGGCCGCGCCATCTCCGCAGTGCGCACGTCATTTGGGAGCCTAACGCCGCAGTAAAAATAATGCGCGGCAAGCAGGGAGGGATGCAATGGAGGCTAATCTCAGCGCGCAGATACTACCCGCCCTTTACGGATGCTGCGACCGTCCCGAAAACTGGCGACCGCTGTTGGACCGGATTTGCGCCGACCTTGGCGTCCGCAGCGCGGCGGTGCAGATTTATCGGCAGGAGGGCGGCCATCTGATACAGCGGTGGCAGGAGCGGGACAGCTATTCCCACGCGAACGCCGCCCTGCATGACCGGTGGATCAACAATCCAGACAATCCCCGGCTCGCCATCATCCCGCGCGACCGCCTGGAAGCACAGCTGTCCGTCCGCACCGACGCGCAGCGTTTCGATTCCACATCGCCGCAATTGCAGGAGACGCGGCATCGCCTGGCGCAGATTGGCCTCAGGGGCGGGTCGGGTCTGCTGTTCGAATTCGAACCATCACGCTGGTTCAGCCTGATCCTGCACCGGCAGATCAGCGACACGGTGGAGCGGGATGGCAAGGATGCTGCTTTCCTGTCGGACATCGCGCCGCATCTTCTGGCCCTGTCGCGCGTCTCGGCCACGGTGCAAACGGCACGTGCCGCGCAAGCCACATTAGCCTCGATCATGGATCGTCTGCGCCCCGGTGTCATTCTCTGCACCGCCAGCGGCGAGGTCCGCTGGCACAATCGCGCGGCGGCCACGATGCTGGCGAACGGCGCGCCGCTGATGCTGGACCATGGCCAACTGCGCGGGGTTTCAGCCGAAAGTCGTCAGAGGCTGGCGCGGCTCCTGTCGCCTCCTTGCGATGACGACATGATCACGGCGGCATTCGGAGATTTGGACGACAGCATGGTGCAGGCGATTGCGCTGCCCAATGGCGCGTTCAAGGGGACGGTGGCGCATGGCTGGGATGATGACCGGGACGGCGTCGCGCTGATCCTGATCGATCCGTCGCAGGCGCCTTTCCTATCGGCCGGGCACGTCACGTCGCTATTTGGCCTGACGCCTGCGGAGGCGCGACTGGCCGTCGCCCTGTCTCAGGGCACGTCGCTCAACGCCTATGCTGATCGCCGTGGTGTGTCGGTCGGCACGGTGCGCATCCAGATGAAGCGCATCCTGGAAAAGACCGACAGCCGTCGCCAGGCCGACCTTGTCGGCAAGCTGTACGGCTCCGTCATCGCTCAGGTGCATGGCAATTTGCACTGAGCGGCTGCTGCGCGGCGTATCCCATTTGGGAGCCGCGCTCGTCAGATCATCTGTTCACAACAGTGCCGAAGGACCGACGACCATCAGTCGGCCGAAAGTAGAGGATGTGCGTGTGCGCAAAGCATCAGGATTCCTTGTCAGTTTCGCGGCTGCCGCGATGTGCGCGACCGTTCCGCCTGCTTCGGCGCAGCAGACATTGCCGCCCGTGCTGGCTGATGGACCGCCATCCACGGTGCCGGTCGCCGTCCAGATCGCGCGTTGGCACATGCTGGATGGCGACATTAATTCACTGACCTTCCGCAGCATGGACCGGCTGTTCACGACGCGCACCGTCGCCCATGCCGGGACGCCCTGGCGGCTGCCGCGCGCCGACGCGCCGCTGGACGTCAGCTACACTTTCGGCGGCAAGCGCTACACGGCGCAGGATTTCCTCGATCGCACCTACACCAATGCGCTGCTGGTGATGAAGGACGGCAAGATCGTCAGCGAAATCTACCGCAACAACAGCGATGAAAACAGCCGCTTCATCGGCTGGTCCATGACCAAGTCGGTCACGTCGCTGCTGGTTGGCTGTGCGCTGGCGGACGGGCGGATCAAGTCGCTGGACGATGACATCACCGCTTACCTGCCCGAATTGAAGGGCGGCGGATATGACGGCGTGACCATTCGGCAGATTCTGCAGATGCGGTCTGGCGTGGATTATGAGGAACGGTACGATTTCGCCAATCCGGGCATCGCGGCGCGCAATCATGTCGACGCGCTGGTCAAGAATGTCGCGCGCTTTGCCGATGCCGCGCGGACGGTGAAGCGGCTGCACGCGCCGGGCAGCGTGTTCCAGTATAAGACGCTCGACACGGCTGTGCTTGGCTGGTTGATCGAACGGGTCAGCGGCACGACCGTCGCGGGCTATACCGCGCAGAAATTGTGGGAGCCGCTGGGCGCGGAGCAGGACGGCTTATACATCATGGATGGGCAACCGGGCACGGGCCGCGAATTCAGCGGCGCGGGCTTCAACGCCACGTTGCGCGACTATGGGCGGATCGGCCAGATGATGCTGGACGGTGGCCGCGCCAACGGGCGGCAGGTGGTGCCAGCCGACTGGGTCCGCACATCGACGGCGCCGTCCGCGCCCGCCGATGACAAGATGCCGGGCATTCCGACCGGCTATGCAATGCAATGGTGGCTGCTGGACAATAGCGGCGCCTACAGCGCGGTGGGATTGCAGGGCCAATATATCTACGTCGATCCGCGATCCCGCACCGTCGTCGTCAAGATCAGCTATTTCCCGCCGGGCGATGAAAAGCCGACGGCGGAAACCGGCGCTTTCCTGAAGGCCGTGTCGGCCTGGTCTCCGAAATGACCGGAAGAATATCCAAAAAATAGGGAGGGAAGAATGAAACGCATATTGCTGACGGGCTCCGCCGCCATCATGACCTTGTGGACGTCATCCGCCTGGTCGCAGGAAGCGGCCCCGCAGGCGGGATCGTCCAACACGCTGGGCGAGATCGTCGTGACGGCCCAGCGCCGGACGGAAAATCTGCAGAAGGTGCCGGTTGCCGCCAGCGCGCTGGACGCAGGTGACCTGAAGGCGAATGCCGTCGTTCGCCTGAACGACCTTCAAAATGCGACGCCTGCGCTGTCGATTTCCGACGCGGGTATCACGTCTGCGGTCAACATTCGCGGTATCGGCCTTGCCAGCAACTCGCCCAATGTGACGGCAGGCGTCGCCACCTATGTCGACGGGCTGTTCCAGCCGCCGATCGTCCAGGCGAACAGCTTCTACGATCTGGCGAGCGTTGAAGTGTTGCGCGGTCCGCAGGGCACGTTGGTCGGCAGCAACTCGACCGGTGGCGCGATCTTCATCAATTCGCGCAATCCTGATCTGAATGGCATCAATGGCTATGCCGAGGGGAGCGCTGGCAACCGGGGCAATTTCGGATTGGAAGGCGCGGTGAACGTGCCGCTGTCCTCTACCTTGGCGGTGCGCGGTGCTGGCTTCTACCGGGGCCATGACAGCTATTTCAACGATGTTGGCCCCTTCAACAACAAGGCGGGCAAGCTGGACGAAAAGGGCGGGCGGCTGGGCGTGCTGTGGCAGCCGGGCGATTTCCGCGCGCTGCTGAAGGTCCAGTATAATGATCGGGACATTGGCGGTTATGCCTATCGTCCGATCCGGGGAACGGAGTATTCGCCTTATCGGGTGGGTGACATCTATACGCTGAATTATGATACGCCCGTGGCGATCGGGGAAAAGGCGTTCATCTCCAGCCTGGAACTGCGGCAGGAATTCGCCAGCGGTATCGTGCTACGGTCGATCAGCGGCTATCAGAGCAAGAAGATCGAAGGCGTCAACGATGTCGACGCATCGCCTGCGCCGGACGGCGTCACGCAGGACTATTATGCGCGTGAGCGTCAATATAGCCAAGAGATCAACCTGATCTCACCCACCGGCGAAACGCTGGAATGGATATTGGGCGGCTATTTTCAGCGGAATGAAATCAAGGTGCGCATCCGTGAGTTGCGATTTGGGTTTCCCACGGACATCGACCCCGACAACAGGCGCACGACGACCGGCATCTTCGCGCAGGGCAGCTACCGCGTGACGCCCGATGTCCAGTTGCAGCTGGGCGCGCGCTATTCGCACTATAAGGCGAGCGGCGTTGGCGATGTGCGCATTGGCGCTGGGATCCCGGGCTTCCCGCCCGGTGGCCTTCCGGTGGCGAGCCTTGACGGATCGCATCAGGATGGTCGCGTGACCGGCAAGGCGGCGATCAACTGGACGGTGAACGATGATCACCTGCTCTACGCCTTCGTCGCTCGCGGCTATAAGCCCGGCGGCTTCAACGCGGTGGATTCCGAGTTCCGGCCGGAAATGGTGTGGAACTATGAAATCGGCTGGAAGGCGAGCCTGTTCGACAAGCATGTCCGCACGCAGATTTCGGCCTTCTACAACGACTATTCCGATTTCCAGTTCGAAGTGATCGAGCCGACGACCGGCTTCAACGGCGTCCAGAATATCTCGCAAGGCAAGATCAAGGGCATTGAAGCCCAGTTGCAGAGCAAGTTCGGCGGTTTCAGTCTCGACGCCAATGTCGCCTATGTCCATTCGAAGCTCGCTGGGCTGACCTTCATCAACACCCGGGCCATTCCATCGGGAAGCCTTGGCCCGCAATGCCCGCCCGGTACGCCGTCCGCGCCGCCCCTATGTTTCGATTACACGCCAGCCATCACCACGACCGATGGCGGCCCTAACCTCTATTCGCCCAAATGGACCTATGGCGGCACAGCGGCTTATGAATTCCAGCTGGGCGATGACGTGACCCTGACGCCGCGCATCAGCTATTCCTATGTCGGGCCGCGCTTCACCTATCTCGCTTACTCGCCGGTGTCAGATCGGATCGCGGGCTATGGCTTGCTGTCCGGCCTCGTCACTCTGCGGACGGGTCAGTTCCATATCGAGGCCTATGGCACCAACCTGACCGGCAAGCGCTACGTCAGCGGCCAGTTTGGTCTCAATGAATTTTACGGTGCGCCGCGCGAATATGGCATTCGTGCTGGGTTCACTTTCTAAATTAGGGGGAAACCCGTCGCCATCGGGTGGCGGGTTTCAGGATTGGTGCTTTGGAGCTTGTTCGATCAGGCCAGATTGAACAAGCTCGGCATCGCGGCGAGCAAATCCTAGTCAAGAAATCGCGCCTTGGTCAGGCATTCCTCCCATTCCGCGACAGGATCGGAATCAGCGACGATGCCGGACCCGAGATCGATCGTCAGACGCCCACTCTGGGGTGAGACGGTCAGCGTGCGGATTGCGACGTTGAAGCATGCGTCGCCATTTGGGGCGAAATGGCCGATCGATCCGGTGTAGACGCCCCGGGGGCGGTCTTCCAGTTCGGCGATTACTTGCGCCGCCCGGATTTTGGGCGCTCCGGTGACGGACCCGCACGGGAACAGCGCCGCGAGAATGTCGAAGGCGTCCACATCCTCGCGGCGGCGCGCCGTGACGGCGGAGACCATCTGGTGCACCGTCGGATAGGTTTCGACCGCGAAGAGTTGAGGCACCTTCACTGATCCGGGTTCGGCGATGCGGGACAGGTCGTTGCGCATCAGGTCGATGATCATCAGATTTTCGGCGCGCTGCTTGGGATCGGTGGCAAGCGACCGTGCGGCGGCGGCGTCCTTTGCGGGATCGGCGTGCCGCTCCGCCGTGCCCTTCATCGGTCGGCAGGCGACATCGCGCCCGGTCACCTTGAAGAACAATTCCGGCGAGAAGGAAAATACCAGGTCCGCGCCAGTCGATATGATCGCGCCATAGGGCGCGCTCTGGCGCTGCCGCAGCCGGGCGTAAAGCGCCAGCGGATCGCCATCGAAGCGCATCCCGGCGCGAAAGGTGAGGTTCGCCTGATACAGATCGCCTGCTTCGATGAGGCCGAGCAATTCCGCGATTCGCCCGATATGCTCCTGCCTGGTGATGGCGGGCTTCAGCGGCCCCATGCTGAACGGTGCATCGCTGGGCAGCAGCGCCGCGAACATGTGCGACGGCAGCATGGCAGGAGGCCCGAATATTCCGAACCAGAGCAGTGGCCCGGATGAGGGCGTGACCGGCATGGCGGGATCGAAGGCGGCGGCGGCATCATAGCCGACGAACCCGGCGGCGTATGCGCCCTGTCCTATGGCTGCGCGTACGGCTTCCAGCGCCGGTGCAACGTCGGCGAGCGTCGCAGCCTTGATCACCTGTAACGGGTTGGTGAACAGCGTCATGTCACCATCCGGCGAGGATGCGTCGTCGAGCAGCACGAAGGGCTGGTCGAACGGCGGCAGGACGTCGATCGCCTCTTCGCCGCATTCTGTCCGGTCAGATCGCGGCGGCATGTGGGGAAGATGGTTCATCGCAAGCGCCACCTTTCAGGCTGGAATGTCGCCGATCGGCGTTGTCGTGCGCCGTCTACCCGTTGTGGCCCCGCATAACGTCCTGCCGATCATTCGAACTGATCCGGAGATATTCATTTTTCCTAAGTGCGGTAAGCTGGCAAGGTCCCGGAATGGGGAGGATAAGAAAAAACGTCAGTTCTCATCAATATCTTACCTCCAAAAGCCCCTGCCTGATGACGATGGTCGCGTAGGGCAATCGATCCGCGGATGCGGCCGCTATTTTCTTTTCATAATTTATGTGAAACTGTTCCGGTCATGGAGTAATGGATGATCGAGCATTTCTCGACGCAGAATGTCGTCAGGCCTGAACGTCTGGCTTACTGGAACAGGGTCGCCGCTGGCCGCTCTGCCGGATTGATGATCGACAGTGCCAACCGCGAATTCCTGGGGGAGCTTGGCTGTTGGACTCTGGGCAACCTCTCCATTTTCAAGGCTCGGGCTGAATCGTGCGTCGTGTCCCGCAGCGCTCGGCATGATGGGGAAGAACGGCTGCTGGTGCATCTCCAGACCCGGGGCCTGAGCGAACAGCGCCAGTCGGGCCGCGAATGCGTGCTGCGCCCGGGCGACCTTTCCATCTGCACCACGGCCGCGCCGATGCGGATAGAGGTCGCATCGCATGAGATGATGGTGGTCGATGTCGCCCGCCACGAACTTGAACGACGCGTGCCGCAGCTGGACCTGCATATCGGCAGTCCTACGCCGGGAAATTCTCCGACCGTCCACAGCTTCCATCAACTCACGCTGGCGTTATGGCGGGAAGCGGAAGGCCGCGTCACGCCCCCCGATCCGAACTGTGCGGCAGGCGCGGAAACGCTGATGCTCGACCTGCTGGGACTGGCGCTGCGCAGCGCCGTTCGCGGCGGCCCCAACGGGGATGGCAGGGGGCTGGCGCGGGTCAAGGCAATCGTGGAGGCGCGGCTGGGCGACCCGGAACTGGACACCCCGGCGATCGCGCGCGAAGTCGGCATTTCGCCGCGCACGATCCAGACATGGTTCGCCGCGGAAGGCACGACCCTGCGCGCCTATGTGCTGGATCGGCGGATGGAGCGGGCGTCCGACATGCTGGCCGCCAACCGGGGCGTGAATATCACCGCGATTGCGCTGGACCTGGGGTTCAACGATCCCGCTTATTTCGCCCGCTGCTTTCGCAAGCGGCACGGCTATTCCCCACGCGAAGGGCGTCAGATCGCGCGGGCCTGACCAGCGGTAATCGCCGTCTCTATCGACCGTCCTGGATCGCAGGAGCGGTTTCATCACCATATTGGGAGCTCATGCAGATGACCAACGGCTTACTCACCGGAAAAACCGGCTTCGTCACGGGCGCGGCCAGCGGGATCGGACGCGGCATCGCCAAAGTGCTGGCCAGCGAAGGCGCCTATGTCGTGCTGAGCGATCTGGCTTCGTCGACCGCGGAAGGCGCCGAAGCGGTAGCCGAGATCGAGGTGGCGGGCGGCATGGCGCGCTTCGTCGCGGCCGATGTGACGCGCGCGCAGGACATCGACGCCCTGATCGCGCAAAGCCGCGCCATCAGCGGGCGGATCGACTTTGCCGTGAACAATGCGGGCATCGGCCTGAAATCCATGCTGGCTGAAAGCAGCGACGACCTGTGGGAGCGGATGAACGAGGTAAACCTCAAATCCTGTTTCCGCGTCATGCGCGGCGTCCTGGCGATCATGCGCGAGCAGGGCGGCGGCAGCATCGTCAACGTGTCGTCCATCGCCGGAGCCGTAGGATTGCGCGAAGCGGGCGTCTATTCAGCGACCAAGCATGCGATCCTGGGCCTGACGCGCACCGCCGCGGGGGAGAATGGCGACGTCAATGTGCGCGTCAACGCCATCCTGCCCAATGCGATTCGGTCGAAGCTGTTAGATGGCACGTCGCCGGAGTTCCTGGATGCCCTGCTCGCGCCGCAGGCGATCAAGCGACTGGGCGAGCCTGAGGAATGCGGGCACCTGACCGCCTTCCTGCTGTCGGACCGGGCGGCGTTCATCACTGGCGCGTGCATCCCGATTGATGGCGGATATCTCGCCACCTGAAAGAATCGGAGTAATTCATATCTGTGAAATATTCCGATAGATGAATTAAACTGCGCTGGCGTCCTGATCGGCAGCGCTCCAGTGCAAGCAGGAGGGACGGGTTTCTGGCATTGAAAAGAAGAGCGCGAAAAGCGTCAATTGTCGAGGGGAGGAACCATGTTTAAGATGATAGCCGCATTGCCCGTGGTGTCGGTTCTAGCCATAGCGACCGGGACTTTGATGCCCGCCTATGCGCAGGACGCCACGCCTGCGCCCGCTGACACGGCGACCGCGCCCGATCCGGCGGCTGCTACGGAGGACGCATCGCGATCCGGGGGCATCCAGGACATCGTCGTGACGGCCCAGCGCCGTTCGGAAAATGTGCAGAAGGTTCCGATCGCGATTTCCGCCTTCACCAATGACGCCTTGCAGGAGCGCGCGGTGCAGAGCGTTGCCGCGCTGTCGGGGCTGGCCCCCAACGTTACCTTTGATGCAGGAACGCCCTTTTCCGGGTCGTCTTCGGTGCTGGCCGCCTATGTGCGCGGTATCGGGTCCAACGACTTTGCCTTCAATATCGACCCTGGCGTGGGTGTCTATCTGGACGGCGTCTATCTTGCGCGATCGGTCGGCGCGAACCAGGAACTGGGCGATGTCGAGCGGATCGAAGTGCTTAAAGGTCCGCAGGGAACGCTGTTCGGTCGTAACACCATCGGCGGCGCGATTTCCATTGTCACCCATGATCCGGGCGACAAGTTCCGCTTCATCGGCGACGCGACGACGGGCAGCTACAAGCTGTTCCAGGCGCGCGGCACGGCGGACATTCCGATCGCCGATACGCTGTCGAGTTCGGTGTCCTTCTCAGTCAAGACGCGCAACGGCTATTTCAAGCGCAAGCCCTTTCCGGGCGCACAACCGGGCACCTATCAGGTCGAACCGGCAACCGCCTATTCCGCGAGCGGTTACGAAAATGCAGGACTTGGTCGCGAAGGCGGCGAGGATGCCTGGAGCCTGCGCACCAAGCTGCGCTGGGAGCCGAGCGACGCGGTGCGCGTGACGCTGAGCGGCGATTACAGCAACAGCAAGCAGGAACAGCTGCCCAACACGCTGCTGGCGACCACGCCCAATGTCGCGGGCGGCGCTTTCGACGTTTTTGCGGGCAGCTATAACTGCGCTATCGCGGGGCAGTCGACCGGCTGCGGCAATGGACCGCCGTCCTTCGCCTATGCATATCGGCGCGCCGGCCGTTCGGGCTTGTTCGACTTGCCCGCGATCTTCGGCGTCAATGCAGACGCCAACCCCGATAACAACCGGCTGCCTTATGACAATCGCTTCGTCACCGGGGACAAGGACAGCAGCTATGCGACCGGCTCCAACTTTTCGCGCATGCAGTCCTATGGCGGGGCGGGAACGATCGAATATGATCTGTCCGACAGCCTGACGCTGAAATCGATCACCGCCTATCGCGAACTGCACTGGAAGGCGGGTCTGGACAATGACGGTTCGCCGCTCAACATGCTCCAGATCAGTTTCGAGATGAACCAGAAGCAGTTCAGCCAGGAACTCCAACTTTTGGGGAATGCGCTGGATGATCGCCTTAAATATGTTCTGGGCGCCTATTATTTCAGCGAATCGGGTAATCTCCACGAATATGTGACCTTTGGTGAAGGACTGTTGTCGATCGATGGCAACAATCTCCTCAACACCAAGAATGGCGCGATATTCGGTCAGCTCGACTTCAAGCCGATCGACCTTGTCGGCATTACCGTCGGCGCTCGCTATACGAAGGAAAAAAAGTCTTTCGAAGGGTTCCAGACGGACCTCAACGGCCTGACCTACAAGATCCTGAATGGGTTCGGCGTGCCTGCCTGCGCATCGCTGACGCCGATCAGCGACGATTGCCGCATCGCCGGGGGCTTCCCCAACGCCAACGCGCCGCTGCAACTTTATCCCGGTGGCGAGAACCGCAAGACGTTCGACAATTTCTCCCCCAAGATCGGCGTGCAGCTTTATCCCAGCGACGACTTCATGGCCTATGCGTCCTGGTCGAAGGGATACAAGACCGGCGGATGGACCACGCGTCTGTCGAACCCGTTGCCCGATGCGCCGAGCTTTGACGAGGAAAAGGCGACGACCTGGGAAGTCGGTTTCAAGTCGAAGCTGCTCGACCGGCGTCTGCAACTGAACTTTGCAGCCTTTACGACCGACTATAAGGGCATCCAGCTGAACTTCCAGCAGGGCGTGTCGCCGACCATCCAGAATGCGGGCGACGCCCGGATCCGGGGCTTTGAGGCCGAAGCGGTGTTCGCGCCGGTCCGCGCTTTTACCCTGACGTCTTCGGTCGGCTATATCGACGCGAAATATACCGATGTATTGCCGGGCGCCGTCGTGGCCCCCAGCGTGATCCAGGGAGGCGTGTTCGTGGGCGCCGAACTGCCCAAGACACCGCACTGGAAAGTCAATGTCAGCCCGCGCGTCGAACTGGACGTGGGCGGCAGCGGCGCGAAGATCATCATGCTGGCCGACTGGACCTACACCTCGCGCATGCGCAACGATACCGAAGGCACGTTCATTCTGGACCGCAAGGCGTCGAACGTGGTCAACGCCAATGTCACGCTGCGACTGCCCGACGATCGGTACAGCGTCACGGTGGGCGGCACGAACATCTTCAACGAACGCTTCCTGACCACGGGTCAGGCGCAGATTGCCGGGGGGCAATTCTACGGCACCTACAACCGTCCCGCCGAATGGTACGCCAGGCTGGGCGTGCAGTTCTGATTACCCCCCCGCGGAAAACAGGATAATATCATCATGTCCAGCATTATGAATGCCCCGCCTTCCACCGCTTTCAAGATCGTCGACGTGCCCGAAAACCTTGCCCATGTGATCGACGCGCATGGCGTCAAGGGCAGCTTCATCGGGCCCTCGGAGGCGGAAAGCCCGTGGGTGCCCTTTGGCCCCAACGCCGCCATTCGCCACCTGGCCTTCGACGTCCGCCAGAACATCTACTGCAACGTGCTCTGGCTGAAGGGACCGGGCGTCGTTGGCACCCACAAACATCGCGGGCGCCTGGTCATGATGTGCCTGGAGGGCAGCCTGCGCTATCTGGAGCATGACTGGGTGGCAGGACCGGGCGACTTCTTCCTGGAAGTGCCGGGCGAACGGCACACGCTGGTCAGCGAACATCCGCAGGGCGGCAAGCTGTGGGGATGGATGCAGGGTCCGATCGAATTTTACGACGAGGAAGGCCAGTTCGTGGAGACCGCCGACGTGTGGTGGTTCATCAACCATTATGAGAGCTACTGCCGGGAAAATAACATCCCGATCAATCCTCAGCTTTATCTTTGATGGGGGCCGGGGGGTCCCCGGCGAAGGAACGGCGGCGGTCGCGACAGCGACGGGCCGCCGTCCATTGCGTGACGATGATGATGAGGAGGCGTTGAACGTGGAGTGCGCGGGTTACGACAAGGCGGATCTTGCGGACATTCCCGGGACGACGATCTTCACCATCGCCTCGTCGCGGCGGGCCTACCATCTCCATCGCTTCTGCATGTCGCTGATGAAGGCGGAAAACCGTTCGGCGTTCAAGGCGGACGAACCGGGCTATCTCGATCGCTTCGGTGTGACCGGGGAACAGCGGGACGCGGTGCTGCGCCGCGACTATGGCGGGCTGATCGCGCTGGACGGAAATTTCTATTTCCTGGTCAAGATCGCCAGCTGCGACGGCATCAGCGCCGCGCAGGCGGTCAGCACGATGACGGACCTTTCGGTAGAGGATTATACGGCGATGATGATGACCGGCGGCCGGTCGCCAGACGGCGTCCGATCCATCAGCGGCAGGTTTTGACATGGCGCGCATCACCGCAGGGGTGGCGACCAGCCATGTGCCCGCGATCGGCGCGGCCATCGACCTTGGGAAAACGCAGGAGCCTTACTGGGCGCCGCTGTTCGCGGGATATGAAAAGAGCCGCGCATGGCAGAAGGACGCCAGACCCGACGTCGTCATCCTGGTGTTCAACGACCATGCGACCAGCCTGATGCTGGAAGTGGTGCCGACCTTCGCAATCGGATGCGCGGAACGGTATCGCCCGGCGGACGAAGGGTGGGGCGCCCGCCCCGTGCCAATGGTCCAGGGCCATCCCGAACTGGCGGCGCACATCGCCGAAAGCCTGATTATCGACGAATTCGATATGACCATCCTCAACGACATGGATGTCGATCATGGCATGACCGTGCCGTTGTCGCTGCTGTTCGGAGAGGTCGGGCAATGGCCGACGCGGGTGATCCCGGTGCTGGTCAACGTCACCCAGTTTCCGCCGCCATCGGGCGACCGTTGTTGGCGGCTGGGCGAAGCGATCGCGCGGGCGGTCGCCAGCTTTCCCGAAGACCTGAACGTGCAGGTGTGGGGCACTGGCGGCATGAGCCACCAGTTGCAGGGCAAGCGCGCTGGCCTTATCAACAAGCCGTTCGACCAGGCGTTTCTGGAAAATCTGACCACCGATCCCCAGGCGCTGCGAAAGCTCACCCATTATGACTATCTGCGTGAGGCGGGGTCGGAAGGGATAGAGCTCATCATGTGGCTGGTGATGCGCGGCGCGCTGGGCGATGCGGTGAACGAGGTCCATCGCTTCTATCATGTGCCCGCGTCGAACACGGCCGTCGGCCATGTCGTGCTGGAGAGGGCGTGAGCGTTTTGGATGCGGAGGCGCGCAGGGCGATCGAATGGGATTGCGCCCGGCTGGTCCATTACTATGCCAATCTGAACGACGGGGCGGAATGGGAGGCTGCGGCTGCCCTGTTTGCCGAGGAAGGGCTGCTGGTTCGCCCCAGCGCGCCCGATCGGCCGATCGCGGGCCGCGATGCGATATTGGCGGCCTTTCTGGCGCGATCGCCGCGCGCGACGCGCCATGTCTGCGCCAATGTCGTCATCGACGTGCTGAGCGCCGATCGGGCGGTGGGAGAAAGCGCCATGCTGCTGTTCACCGGCCCCGGCGCGCCGCTGGTCGGATCGTTCCACGATCGGTTCACGCGCACCGCGGAAGGATGGCGCTTCCTGGAGCGCAGGGGTTCGCTGATCTTTTCGGGGTGAGGCTATTCGATTTCGTTTCGGATGCTACACTCCGCCGATGAACGAACAAACGCTTTCGCCGACCGTCAAATCCGCCATGCGCACCCTCGACATCATCGAATATGTCGTGTCGTGCCGCCGCCCGCTGGTGGCGCAGGAGATCGCGCAGGCGCTGTCTATCCCGGTCAGTAGCCTGTCTTACTTGCTCGGGACGCTGACGGAGCGCGGTTATCTTCAACGCGAGGGGCGGCGTTATAGCCCAGGGCCGGGGCTGGCCCGACTACAGGGGCCAGCCCCGGCCTTTTCGCTCGCCGAACGGGCCGCGCCGCTGGTGCGCTCGCTGCGTGTCCAGCTGAACGAGACCAGTTCCTTCTTCGCGCGGCAGGGTTGGGAGATGGAGGCGCTGGTGACCGAGACCAGCGATCATGCGCTGCGCTATGCCGTGCAGACGGGCCGCCGCACGCCGCTCCATTGTTTTTCGGCGGGCAAGGCGCTGCTGGCGGCGCTGCCGGACGATGCGTTCGAACGCTATCTGGAGGAAAGCCATCGCGAGGCGCTGACCCCCACGACGATTACGGACGCGGATGCGTTGCGGGAGGAGGTCAGGCTGGTCCGGCAGACGGGCGTCGCGCGTACGCGGGAGGAAAGCACGCCAGGAATCTGTGGCTTTGCCTATGCGGCGCGGGTGGACGGCGAGGTGGCGGGCGCGTTCAGTGTCGCCGTGCCGGTCGTGCGGCTGGATGAGGAACTGGACCGGCGGGTCGTCGCTGCGCTGACGCGGACGGCGGCGCTGTTCGACATAGCTTGAGGTGAACGTGGCGCGAGCCGAGCAAGTTTAAAAAGATCCGGCGGGGCGCCAGGGAGAAAACGCCCCGCCGGTTGGATGGTCAGGCGGTCTTGCGGGTCCGCCAGCCATCCGCGTAGCTGTCGCGCGCGACTTCGGAATAAGGCGCGGGGCTGACAGTGGCGTGGATCTCGACCTGAATATGGGGTTCGACCGTCGGCTTGCTGGTGCCGCCGTCCGGTTCGCCCCACAGCAGCGTCACTTTCGTGCCGGGTTCCGCATATTCGGCGTCCAGCATCGCCAGCGTCAGCATGCGGCCTTCATTCGCGCTATAGCCGACCCAAGTCGACAGGCCGACCTGCTTGCCATCGACGAGCACGGCGTCGAACGGGTGCATGGAATAAACCGCCGAGGGGAATTCGAAATATTTGGCGCGGTCGCCCTTCTGAAAGGCCGAACTGATGACGCGAGCAACGTCCTGGCTGTCGAGCGCCAGCGTCACTTTCTTGCGGTGTGGCTGGTCCGCCATCTTTTCCAGCGCTTCCCGTCCGATGAAGTCATGGTCGAACTTGATGAAGGGGCCGTACCCCAGATCCCAGGGTGTCAGATAATAGCCATCGACGCTGTCGGGGACATAGCTGCCGCCGATCGACGCCTTCGCTTCATAGGAATTGGCGGTCAACCATTCGCGATAGGGCTTGAGCGCTTCGCCGCTGTAGACGGCGGGCAGGGGGGAAGGAATCCAGCCCGATTCAAGCGTGTTCGACGAGTATGTGCGGCCACCGACCAGGGTCAAGCCGAAGGGTTCGCCTGCCTTGATCAGCGCCTGGCGTACCGTTTCCCGATCAGCCCAGGGACCGAAAAGTTCATAGCCCGGTTGGCCCGCCATGCCGTGGCGCAGAGCACGCACCTTGCAACCGGCGATGTCCAGCGTCGTCATGTGGAAGAATTTAAGATCGGGCGGGGTCTCTCCCATCGCGGCCTCCAGCGTCTTCATGGCGTTGGGGCCTTGCAGTTGGTAGCGGTAGGATTTGCGGTTTTCCGGGTCGGGGCGAACGGCGGTGCGTTCGTCGCGTGCGACGGTGACGTTCCACTTGCCGGTCTGGGCATGATATTCCACCCATTCGATGGCGGGAGCGCGGCCCACCAGATTGAAGCGGTTTTCCTCAAGGTAGAAGAGGATGACGTCGCCGATGACGTAACCGTCGGGCGTGACCGGCACCCATTGCTTGGCGCGATCGGGAATGAAGCCCTTGAAGCTGTTGATGCCGAGATGGTTCAGCATGGCGAAGGCGTCCGGCCCGCTGACTTCCAGATCGACCATGTGATAGGACTGGTTGAACAGGACAGCCTTCTGCGCCCATGCGCTCTGTTCGTTGCGCCAGTTGGAATATTCCGCGGGTACGCCCGGATAGGCGTTGGGCCCGGTCTGCTGGTTGCGCAGGAAGTGCACCAGGTCATCCTGTCCTTCTACCAGAGTTTGCAGGCTGTCAGTCATTCATCTTCTCCCATTGTGATGATGGAACCGGCGGGCGTTTCCAGCCAGTCGGCTATGGCTTCGTTCAGGGCGTCAGGCGCCTCGACGGGCAGCATGTGGCCCGACCCGGCGATGATCTTCAGGTGCGCGCCGGGGATGCGGTCGGCGATGAAGCGGTGCTGTTCGGGCGGGCTCCATTCATCGTCCTCGCCAACGGCGACCAGCGTCGGGCAAGCGATGCGCGGCAGCAGACATTCGACTTCCGGGCGGGCGAGCAGGGCGGCGATCTGCGCGGCGTAGGTGTCTATCCCCACCTCCACCGCCATGCGATGCAGCGGCATTATCAACGCCTGATCGGCCCGCCGGGCAGGCGCGACCATCGGCGGAAGCCAACGGTCGATCAGCGCGGCTGCGCCCTGTTCTTGGCCCAGCGCGAGCAGGGCGTGGCGTTTTTCCGCTTCGCCGGGGCGGATCATGTGCGTGCCGGTGCTGACCAGCGCGAGCCTTTCGACACGCTCCGGCGCAAGCCGAATGACCTCCAGCGCGACCCGCGCGCCCATCGAATGGCCAAGCAGCGACATTCGGTCGGGACCCGTGGCGATCACGCGCCGAGCCATCGCTGCAATGCTGTCGCAGGCGCCGAATCCGTCGATCACGAACGCATCGGGAAAGCGCCGCATCTGCGCAGCGAAAACCCGAGAATCGCATAGCAGGCCGGGCAGGAAAACAGGTTTGGCGGCTTCGACGGACATCATCACCATCAGATTGAATTCGTATCCATGAAATTTCTTATATACGAATTTATCAAATAGGGCTAGAGAGGAATTCGCAAAAAGATCGGGCGGCTGACGCCGTCCGGCACGACCGGGATACTTCAGGAGAGCGATCATGGCGGGCGCGGCGACGATCCACCCCAATTGGGCACAGCATATCCCCACGCGAATCACGGATGGCTATTCCATCGAGATCACCGCCAAGGATTGTGAGGCGCTACGGACGGCCGCGTCCAGTCTTGCGCCCGAAACGCCAATCGCCATCACTTTCCTGCCGGGCGAAACCATCGATGCGCGAATTGATGCGGCGAAGCTGGTGCGCGACCTGGGGTTCGAACCCATGTCGCATTTGTCGGCTCGGCGGATCGCATCCTATGAGGAGCTGGAACAGACGATACGGCTCTCCGTCGAAGAAGCAGGCGTGCAGCGCATGTTTCTGGTGGCGGGCGATCCTCCTGTCCCCGCTGGGCCGTTCGAGGATACGCTGTCGTTGCTGCGCACCGGCCTCTTCGACGCGCATGGTGTGAAGGCGATTGGCATCGCCGGGCATCCCGAAGGCCATCCGGTCATGGACGAAGATGCCTGTTGGGCGGCGTTGACCATGAAATGCGCTGAGGTGTCCAATCGCGGCATGGCGCCGCTGATCGTTACCCAGTTCGGGTTCGACGCGGCGCGGGTGCTCGACTGGCTGATCGCGCTGCGGGAACGGGGGATCGACGCCCCGGTGCGGATCGGCGTGCCGGGACCGGCGGGGATCAAGACGCTGCTGCGCTTCGCCACGCATTGCGGGGTCGGCGCGTCGGCGGCGGTGCTCGCCAAATATGGCATTTCATTGTCGCGCCTGCTGGGCGCAGCGGGGCCTGACCGGCTGGTTGGCGACATCGCCGCCGGCCTGCGTCCCGGCCATGGACCGGTGCGCCTGCATTTCTATCCGTTCGGCGGCCTGGCGCGGACGGCGGAGTGGATCGGGCAGCATCGCGCGAACCAGAATTGACGCACATATTCCAAAGGGGGATCGATTGACCCAGACCTGCATCCTGACTTTATCCTGCGCCGATCGGCCGGGACTGGTCGCTACCGTCGCCGCCTTCCTCGCATCGCACGGGGGGAATATCCTGGAGGCCCAGCAGTTCGACGATCGGGAGAGCGGCCTGTTCTTCATGCGGGTCGTGGCTGAACTGGCCGAACCGTGGGACGACATCGACAGGCTGAGCGCCGCTTTCCGTCCGGTGGCTGACGATCACGGCATGGAATGGAGCCTGCGCGACGCGGCGGAGCGGCGACGCGTGCTGTTGCTGGTGTCGAAGTTCGACCATTGCCTGGGCGACCTGCTCTATCGCAACCGCATCGGCGAACTGTCGATGGACGTCGTGGGCATCGTGTCGAACCACCCGATGTCGGCGCTCAACACGACGATGATCGGGGACATTCCCTATCATCACCTGCCGGTCACGAGAGAGACGAAGGCGCAACAGGAAGCGCAGATCAAGGCGGTGGTCGAGGAAACCGGTGCGGAACTGATCGTGCTGGCCCGATACATGCAGATATTGTCGGACGATCTGGCCGCCTATCTTTCGGGCCGCTGCATCAACATCCACCACAGCTTCCTGCCGGGATTCAAGGGCGCCAAACCCTATCACCAGGCGCATGCGCGGGGCGTGAAGATGATCGGCGCGACCGCGCATTATGTGACGGCCGACCTCGATGAAGGGCCGATCATCCATCAGGATGTCGAGCGGATCAGCCATGCCGACAGCCCCGAAGACCTCGTGCGCAAGGGCCGCGACATCGAACGGCGCGTGCTGGCGACGGCGGTCGCCTATCATCTGGAAGACAGGGTATTGGTCAATGACAGCCGCACAGTCGTTTTCCGCAACTGAACCGCGCATGGCCACGACAATCGACGGCAAAGCGCTGGCCCGCGAAATGAGCGCGAACACGGCCCGGCAGGCGGCAGAATTGAGAGCGCGGACCGGCGTGCTGCCGACGCTGGCGGTGGTTCTGGTCGGGGAAGACCCAGCCAGCCAGGTCTATGTCAGGCGCAAGGTCAAGGAGACGGAGGCGGCGGGCATGCGGTCGATCGAGCACCGGCTGGACGCGTCGATCGGGCAGGCCGATCTGTTTGGGCTGATCGCATCGCTGAATGCGGACCCGGGCGTCCACGGCATATTGGTTCAGCTCCCGCTTCCCAAACAGATCGACGCGACCCGGGTGCTGGACGCTATCGATCCGGCCAAAGACGTGGACGGGTTCCATCCGGTCAATGTCGGGCGGCTGTCGACCGGGATCGGCGGGCTGGTGCCGTGTACGCCGCTTGGCTGCATGCGGCTGCTCGACACGGTGGTGAAGGATTATCGCGGGCTGAATGCCGTGGTGATCGGCAAGTCGAATATCGTCGGGAAACCGGTCGCCATGCTGCTGCTCGAACGGGAGTGCACGGTGACGGTGACACATATCGCCACCAAGGACCTGCCGGACATCGTGCGCGCGGCGGATATCGTCGTGGCGGCCGCCGGGAGCCCACTGCTCGTCCGGGGGAATTGGGTAAAGCCGGGCGCGGTCGTGATCGATGTGGGCATCACACGCGTGACGGATGGCGACGGAAAGGAACGGCTGGTGGGCGATTGCGCCTTTGACGAACTGGGCCATGCCGGGGCGGTGACGCCGGTCCCCGGCGGAGTGGGGCCGATGACCATCGCCTGCCTGCTTGCCAACACGGTACAGGCGGCCAAGCGGGCGGCGGCCCTTGGTTGAATCCTGCTCCACCACGCGGGTCGCCGTGCGCGACCTGCCGCTGATGGCCGATATCGGCATCAACCCGGACGAGATCGGTACGTTCCAGCCGCTGGTGGTCAGCATCACGCTGCTGGTCGATCCGGTGACGGAGGACATGCTGGGCGCGACGATAGACTATCGCCGCGTCCATGAACTGGCGCGGATGCTGGCGGAAAAGCGGATCGGGCTGATCGAGACCTTTGGCGCCGAACTGGCGCGGTCGTGCCTGGCCTTCGACCGCGTGCGGCAGGTGGAGGTGACAATCGACAAGCCCCGCGCGCTGCCGTCGGGGATGGCGTCGGTCATGATATCGATGGCGAGGTGAAGCGGAACATTCCGTCCGTATAATTTACGCCTGCCGGAACGACGTCGGCGACCGCCCATATTCCTGCGCGAAGCAGCGCGCCAGATAGCCCGGATCGTTGAAACCGCAGCTATATGCGATTTCGCTGACGGTAAGGCTGCGGCACGCGACGTCTTCCAGCATCGCGCGCACGCGCGCCAGCCGGATCGATCGCAGTTCGCGACCGACGCTGCTGCCGGTGGCGGCGAACAGGCTATGGAGATAGCGCACGGAAATGCCGTGCTGTGCGGCGATGGCAGCGGGGGTCAGATCCGGATCCGCGAAACGGCTGGCCAGCGTGCGCCTCAACTGATGCATCAGTCGCCGCCGATAGGTGGTTTCTTCGCCCGCTATCCCTTCGCACATAAGCGCGAGGCACCCGCCCAATTGATCTCCCACGATATGAGCGGGCAGAGGCCGCCCCTCCTTGACGGCGATCGCGATGCTGCGCAGCAATCCGTCCATCGCCGCACCCCAGCGGGATGTGCCGATCAGGGGGCGAATGGTGCAGGCATATGGGTCCGGCAACCAGCGTTCGATCCAGGCGCTGGGCAGCGCAACCAAATAGGCTTCGGAAAATTCCGACGTGAGGAAGCGGAAGTCGTCGAGGTGACTGAACAGCAAGGCTTCGCCCGCGCCCAGAGAGGCTTCGCGCCCGTTCTGGCGCAGTGTGATGCCGCCGCTGCGCATATAGACGAGGTCGAAGCGCGACGATGCGCCATGAGGACCGCTGGTGTCGCGCACCCCTTCCTGACGTGTCGCGTCGATGACGGAAAACTGGACCTCGCCAATGTCCTGCTGGCGCAATTCCCCCCGAAACGCCGCACGATCGGGGACGCGAATGTCGATAGGCGTTACCAGCGCCTGCACCTGCCCATGCCAGTGGTCGAAGGCGGGCGAGCCGTTCACGGTCGCGGTCGACAGGTGATAGCTGCATCCATGCACGCGCGTCCGTCTCCTTCCCGCGCTGTCGATCGCGCCTTTTCATCGCGATGATAGCGGGCAAGCAGGCGGCGCGCCACAAAGACGTTGGGTCAGAGGTCCAGAAGCAGCAACGGTGACCGCGCGCGTGAACAGCAAGGGGTAAACAGCTTTCCTTCCGCCCGCTCCTCATCGGTCAAATAGCTGTCGCGATGATCGGGCACGCCGTCCAGCACGGCGGTGACGCACGTGCCGCATACGCCCTGTTCGCAGCTTACCGGCACGTCGATGCCCGCATCGGTCAGCACGCTGGCGACCGACGCGCGCGGCGGGATGGTGAAGGTCGCCCCAGTGCTGGCGATGCGGACGTCGAAGGGCTGGTCGCCTTCGTCTGTCAGCGGCTCGGCAGGTTGGAACAACTCGCGGTGGATACGGCTTTCGGCCCAGCCAAGTCGCAGCGCCTCTTCCCGGACGCTGTTCATGAAAGCGGCTGGCCCGCACACATAGACATGCGTGTCAGCGCCAGGCGACGCGAGCGCCACGGACATGTCGAGGGGAGCAGCGCCGGGATGACGGCTGAAACAGATACGCCCCCCCAGCGCCTCCACCGTGCTGCCGAAGGCGGCATTTTCCGGCGTTCGGCAGCAATAGAAAAGCTCGAACGGCGCGCCGCCTTCCGCTAGCGCGGCAGCCATGGAAACGATCGGCGTGATGCCGATCCCCCCGCCGATCAATATGTGGCGGCCGCCGTCCGGAGCGAGCGCAAAGAGGTTGCGTGGCGCGCCGACGATCGCTTGCCGGCCCGGATGGAAGGCCTTGTGCACCATGGCCGATCCTCCGCGTGACTGCGGCTCGCGCAGCACGGCGATCTGGTAGCGATGCCGCTCCGCCGGAGGATTGCAGAGCGAATATTGCCGCACCAGCCCGTCATCGACGAGGATGTCGATATGCGCGCCCGCCGTGAAGGGCGGCAGGCTGCCGCCATCCGCGCGCGCAAGATCGATCCGCACGATATCCGGGGTGAGCATCGTGCGCGACGTGATTTCGAGCGTCAGCCCGTCGGCCAGCTTCGTCATGGCGCGCCTCAGACCACGGGTTCGACCGGCAGCCGGGTAGAGGCTTTGCGCTTCAGCAGCGCAAGGGGGGGCTCCGCGTCGGGTCGCGGCGTCGCGCCTTCGGCTTCCTCGGCGATCAACTTCTTCATGATGCGCCGGGCGCGGGTCGCGGCAACGTCGGCCGATGCCATCACCGGCCCCATCTCATCCAGTGTCCGGCTTCCCATCATGCGCTGCTGCTGTTCCAGCATGGGCTTGTCCTGCCCGACGAAGGCGATCTCAATCGCGGCGCGCCACATATAGTCGACCGATGGATCGTCCACCTTGTAGTTGCGGGCGAAGGACCAGAAATACCAGCTGGACGTCGCATCCTTTGGCGTCAGCATGTCACAGCCATAGAGCCAGACGCCCTCGTCGCGGGTCTTGCCGACCGGGGTCACGCCGACGTCCAGCAGCAGGTTGCCCGGCGGGTCCCAGCGCATATAGGCCCAGTGATCGACATTGTCGGCATAGTCGTCGAAAGCGGCGGCCCAGGCGGGCGGAGCGGCGCCGTCATGTGCCCAGCGGTTCGACCATATGGTCGTCCCGCTTTGCAGTGTTTCCAGCTTGCTCCGGGTCAGCGCCGCGCTGTTGAGAATGCCTTCATGGACGAACTCGGCATGGGTAAGGTCTAGGAGATTGTCGCTGATCAGCTCGTAATTGGCCGCGACCTCCATCATGCCCTCTATCCGGCGGAAGGACGGATCGTTGTTGCACGCGAAATCAGGGATCGCGCTTTCGTCGGCCTGGTCCGGGTCTCCGAGCCAGAGCCAGATCATGTCGAAGCGATCGACGACGGCGTAACGCCTGGTCCGCATCTTTGCCGGTATGATGCCATCGATCAGCGGCGTTTTGGTGCAGTTGCCGGACGCGCCGAAGCGAAAGCCGTGATAGCCGCACTGTATATCATCGCCGATCAGCTTGCCTGCGCTCAGCGGCGCGAAGCGGTGCGGGCAGACATTGCCGAGCGCCACTGGATCGCCATGCTCGGTGCGATACAGGACGATGGATTCGTTGCAGATCTGACGCTCCAACAGCGTACGCCCGATCTCGCCGCTCCAGGCGGCGACATACCAGCAATTCTTCAGGAACATCTCGCCTCTCCATATCGTGCCAGTTCAGTGTCGGAACCCTTCACCATGTCAGCATATATGGGCTCATTCTATTTCGCCTGGACGGGAGAGCATAAAAGGTAGGACAGGAAAGCACGCACGGGTGCGGCAATGGCGGCCTTGCTGGTCGGGAGCGCCTCGAAGGTGTATGCCGCTGCTTAGCCGACATGAATGACGCCGGAGAGTATATGGAAATCTGGCCCGCCGACCTGATCAATGCTCCAGAACTTCTCGACGAGCAGGTCTGGGACACGAGCGCCATTGAAGGCAGACCGAACAGAATGATTTCCGGCATTCGGCGGTCGCGACTGGACGTCTTTCGGCCCGCCACGCCGAATGGGTCCGCCGTGCTTGTCATGCCGGGCGGCAGCTACGCTCGCCTCGCCATTGACAACGAGGGTTATGAGGTGGCTCGCCATCTTGCCGATCACGGTTATAGCGCGTTCGTCCTGACATATCGGTTGCCATGCGACGGGTGGGCGGAAGGCGCCGATGTCGCGCTATGTGACGCCCAGCGTGCAATACGCGTCATCCGCCACCATGCCGCCGCGTTGAACCTTCCCATGAAAAAGCTGTGCGCGTTGGGATTCTCGGCGGGCGGGCATCTCTGCGCCGAACTGATGATCCAGAATGAGGCGGTATATAGTCCGGTCGATGCGGCAGATGGGTTTAGCGCGAAACCGGACCTTGCGGCCCTTATTTACCCGGCGACCACGATGCAAACTCCATACCGGCACGATGGGGTGCGCAACAATCTGCTGGGGCCGAACGCGAACGCAGCGTGCGAAATCGCCCGCTCGCCCTATCTTCACGTCCAGCCTGACAATCCTCCCACGTTCATCGTCCACGCCGAAGACGATCCGTCGGTGCCCGTCGAAAATGCGCTGCTGCTTCGTTCGTCGCTCCGTTCTGTCGGGGTGAATTGCGAGACTCACCTGTTCCCTGAAGGCGGCCATGGCTTTGGTATAGGCTTCGCACCAGGGCGGTCGGTGGAGCCGTGGCCGAAATTGCTTGTTGGATGGCTATCGCGGCAATGCGCATGACCCGCTTGATCGCGCCTCTGCCGGGCTTTGCCTGATCGAAGCGCAGCCGTGCAATGGGTGTGACGAGGGCTGTGTGGAGCGTCGTCTCTTCAAACATCAGCATGGCTTCAACGGACGCCACGGATGAAAAAGGCGCGCGCGACGCGAGCGGTTGCATAAGACGACGCGCTCGCCGTTCCAGAACAATCAGAAGTTGCGTTTCACGGTCACGCCATGATGCCGCCTTGGGAACGGCCATAATAAACGCCTTCCACGTAGATGCGGACGCTGGGATGAGCGCGCGCATCGCTGCTCGACCTGCAGTTGGAAAAGCTGGAATTGTTTTTTACGGTTCGTAAGGTAAATTCCAAGCGAGGATCAGCTTGGGTTGAGCGACGCATTTTGACCGCTCCAAAGTCTAATTTACGGGGAAGCTTCAATGTCAGAAAAAATAGAACAGCCGCGCGAGTTGGAGGATTTGCTGGAAGCGATCCGCGCGCGTTATGATGAGTTGAGTGATCGCCTGCAGCGTATAGCGCGGCACATTCTTGAAGAGCCCAACGACATCGCGTTCGAGACATTGGCGGTAGTCGCGGAGCGTAGCAATGTGCAGCCGTCCGCCATCGTTCGCTTCGCACAGGCGTTCGGCTTTTCTGGCGCCAGCCCAATGCAGCGCCTGGTGCGAGAAGGCCTGCTGCGCGAAGATCGTTCCGTCGGTTATGCCGAACGTATTCGCCAGCACCGATATTCAACCTCTGACGAGCCGGAAGGCCCCCGCGAACTTTTGTCGGAATTCGTCCAAGGCAATATTCTGGCCTTGGAAAATCTCAATCATGCATTGGGTTCCCGGGAACTGTCCGAAGCGATCGAGATGCTTCATAAGGCCGAAACCGTGTTCGTAGCAGGCTTCCGCCGGTCATTTCCGGTGGCGACCTATCTTGCCTATATGTTGGGGCAAGCGGGGAAGCGGACCGTGCTCGTGGATGGCCTTGCCGGGCTACAACTTCAGCAGGTTGGCGGCCTTCGCGCCGGCGACCTGATGCTGGCCATCAGTTTTGCCCCCTATAGCCACGAAACTCTGAGCCTCGTGGAGGCTGCAAAAGGCCAGTGCCCCGTCATAGCTATTACCGACAGCGTCATCGGTCCCATTGCGAAGGAGGCCGATTTGATCCTCCAGGTCCGCGAATCGGAGGTGCGGGGTTTCCGTTCTCTGGCCGCGTCCATGTGCCTGGCACAATCGCTTGCAATCGGCATGGCGGCACTGCGCGACGAAGCTACGGCAGCCGAACAGCCCGCAAAAAGCTTGCAACCTACTATTTGAGCTATTGCACTACAGGTTCTGATCCAATATAAAGTGGAATGTAATTTCCATAGGAGAGGAATGGTGGGGCAGCCGATTGGCGGGGACGCTGTATTTGCGGGAGATAGTGTAGCGCCCCCGGCCGATGCGTGGCGGACTGTAGACAGTCTCTTCGAGGACGTTATCGAGCGCGGCTTGCTGAGCGGCGCCGTGACGGCGGCATGGCACGGGAACTCCCTTGTGCATGGATCAGCTCTCGGCTCGCGTGACGTCGCGACCCGTGATGCGATGCGGCAGGATAGTATCTTCAGGATCTATTCCATGACGAAGCCGATAACGGCGGCCGCGATGATGATCTTGTGGGACGAGGGCAAATGGTCTCCTTCTGATTTGATTGCCGACCATCTCCCTGAGCTTGCCGGTCTGCAAGTGCTGGAGGCTGGATCCACCGCTGAGGCTCCAATGCTGGCGCCGCCGACCGTGCAGCCGACGCTGGAACATCTGATGACGCATCAGGCCGGGTTCACCTATGGCTTTACCGACGAACCGGTGGACCAGCTTTTCCGCGCGGCGCATGTGCCGGTTATTCCTCACAGTGTCAGCGCGGAAGAATATCTGGCCCGTCTGGCCCGGGTGCCAATGGCTTTTCATCCGGGCACGGGCTGGCGATATGGCGTATCGATGGATGTTCAGGGCCTCGTCATCGAACGGCTGAGCGGCATGACCCTGCGCGATTTCATGCGCCAGAGGATTTTCGAGCCTCTGGGGATGGTCGATACCGACTTCATCGTGCCGGACGAAAAGCGTCACCGGCTGGCTACGCTTTACTCGCTGGCGGGCGATGCGCTGGTGGAAATGGAGCACGGTTCCGAGCGGCTGCATTATGATAATGTCGCGGGCCTTTCGCCCAGCGACCTGATCCCGCCCTGTGACAGAGAGCCGCTGCTGGCATCCGGTGGAGGCGGCCTTATGTCCACCGCAGCCGACTATCTTCGCTTTGGACGGATGCTGCTGGGTAAGGGAGAATTGGACGGCAACCGGATCATCAGCCGGGAAGCTGCCGAATGGATGATGCGCAGCCACACGCCCGATCATCTGTTGACGGGGGATTTTGGCAGCGCTCCGCACGGACTGCGTCCCGGCTATGAATATGCCTATAACGGCATAGTGGTCACTGACCCGGAAAAGGCGGATGTTCGTCTTGGGCGTGATACATACTTCTGGGATGGTGCGGCAGGTAGCTGGTTCTGGTGTGATCCGCAGAACGACCTTGTGTTCGTGTGCATGGTTCATCTGTTGACGGATGCCGAACGGCTGGCGCTCCAGTTCCAAAGTCGCGGGATCGTCGCTGACGTTCTGAATGAATTGAACGGGAAGGATGCCGCGTCCACGGTCCCGATGCACGTGGCAGGTGAGCAATGAGCGGCTTTTCGACTGGCGTGCGTGCGCTCGATCTTATCACCCTCGGCCGTTCGGGTGTGGACCTTTATGGCGAGCAGGTCGGCGGTCTGCTGGAAGATATGGGTTCGTTCGCCAAATATGTGGGTGGCAGTCCGACGAACAGCGCCATCGGCGCGGCGCGGTTGGGCCTTGATGTCGGCATCATCACCCGGGTCGGTTCGGACCATATGGGTCGTTTCATCCGGCAGCAGCTGGAGGCGGAAGGCGTGGACGTGACGGGGGTCGTCAATGATCCGGAGCGGCTGACGGCTCTCGTCATCCTGGGCATTCGAGACCCTGAAAGCTTTCCGCTGATCTTCTACCGCGAAAACTGCGCCGACATGGCGCTGTGCGAGGAAGACATCGATCCTGGCTATGTGGCGTCTGCACGGGCGTTGCTGATCAACGGCACCCATCTGTCGCAACCGGATGTCCGCGCCGCGACGCTGAAAGCGGTGCACGCAATCAAGGCGGCTGGCGGGCGCGTGGTCTTTGACATCGATTACCGCCCGGTTTTGTGGGGGTTGGCGTCGAAGGATAATGGCGAGGACCGTTTCGTTTCCAACGCGCAGGTCACGCAGGAGCTGCAGCAAGTTCTGCCGCTATGCGACCTGATCGTCGGAACGGAAGAGGAAATCCATATCCTGGGTGGAACGACCGACACGGTCGCCGCCTTGCGCAATATCCGCGAGAACAGCGGCGCGCTTCTGGTGTGCAAACGAGGTCCCGATGGATGCGTCGCTTTCCCGGCGGGGGTGCCCGATCAGTTGGATCAAGGTGTTGTCGGCAAGGGCTTTGCGATCGAGGTTTTCAACGTTTTGGGCGCGGGGGACGCGTTCATGGCGGGATTCCTGCGCGGTTGGCTGCGCGACGAGAGCATTGAGCAGTGTTGCACCTATGGCAATGCGTGCGGCGCCATCGTGGTGTCACGCCATGGCTGCGCTCCGGCCCAGCCGAGCGCGGAGGAGTTGCGCGTGTTTCTCTCCCGCAATGACTGGCCGCTGCGGTTACGCGACAGTGCGGCGCTGGAGCATGTCCATTGGGCGACCAACCGCCTGACCGGCTATGACAAACTGACCGTGCTGGCGATCGACCATCGCGCCCAGTTTGATGAGCTTGTCGAAGAGCTTGGCACCAACAATCTGGATCGAGTAACCGAGTTCAAGGAGCTGGCGTTGCGCGCCATGGCGCAGGTTGCGGGGGGCGAAGATGGTTTCGGCCTGCTCGCTGATGGGCGCTATGGCCGTTCTGCGCTGGAAGGCGCGGCTGGTGGGCGCTACTGGATCGGCCGTCCGATCGAGTTGCCGGGGTCGCGTCCGCTGCGGTTCGAAGGTGGGCGGGAAGCCGCGACGATCCTTGCCGACTGGCCGCTCGACCATGTCGTCAAATGCCTGGTCTTCTATCATCCCGACGATCCGGCGGACCTTCGCGCCGAACAGGATCGGCAGATATTGAGCCTGTTCGAAGCGTGCCGGGCCACCCGTCACGAGATGTTGCTGGAAGTCATTGCGTCCAAGAACGGCCCGGTCGAAAGCGATACCGTCGCGCAGGTAATCGAACACATCTACGGCTTGGGCGTTTATCCCGACTGGTGGAAGCTGGAACCCGCGGTCGATCCTGCCACCTGGACGGCGATTGAAAAGGTCATAGCGGCGAACGACCCCTATTGCCGGGGCATATTGCTGCTGGGGCTGGCATCGGATGAAGAGACGCTGCTGGCCGGCTTTGCCGCAACGGCCAACAGTCCGATGGTCAAGGGCTTTGCCGTTGGCCGCACCATATGGGTGGAGCCCGCCATGCGCTGGTTCAAGGACGAGATTGACGACGACACGGCCATCGCACAGATGGCGGCCAGCTTCAGCGTGCTGGCGCGGGCGTGGCGCGACGCAAGGCAGGACACAGCATCATGAGCGGAGAAACCATCAGGCTGACGATGGCGCAGGCGCTCGTGCGGTGGATGGCGGCGCAACGCATCGACATTGACGGCACGGAACAACCCTTCTTCGCCGGGGTGTGGGCAATCTTCGGACATGGCAATGTCGCGGGCGTCGGAGAGGCGCTGGCGGAGATCGGCGACGCCCTTCCCACCTATCGCGCGCATAATGAGCAGGGGATGGCGCATGCCGCCATCGCCTTTGCCAAGGCCAACCGTCGTCAGCGCGTGATGGCGTGCACGACATCAATCGGGCCGGGCGCCACGAATATGGTGACCGCCGCTGCGCTTGCCCATGTGAATCGTCTGCCGGTGCTGTTCCTGCCCGGCGACGTCTATGCCAGTCGCTTGCCCGATCCGGTGCTTCAGCAGATAGAGGATTTCGGCGACGGGACGGTGAGCGCAAGCGACTGCTTCCGCCCGGTCAGCCGCTATTTCGACCGTATCACTCGGCCCGAACAGATATTGGACGCCGCGCCGCGCGCCATGGCAGTGATGATGGACCCGGCACGGTGCGGCCCGGTCACGCTGTCGCTATGCCAGGATGTTCAGGCGGAGGCTTTCGACTGCCCGGTCAGCTTCCTTGAGCCGCGCCTGTGGCGGCAGCGGCGTCCTCATCCGGACGTGGGCGAGTTCAGTGCGCTGCTGCAGGCAATTCGCGCGGCGCAGCGGCCGCTGATCGTCGCGGGCGGTGGCGTTCTTTATTCCCGGGGCGAAGAGGCGCTCGCGGCGCTGGCGCAAGCCACCGGCATTCCGGTCGCGGAAACGCAGGCGGGCAAGGGCAGTCTGGTCGCCAGCCACGCTCAGGCGCTGGGATCGATCGGCGTTACCGGCACCAGCGCCGCCAATCGTGCGGCGCGGGAGGCTGATCTGGTGATTGGCCTTGGCACCCGGTTGCAGGATTTCACGACCGGATCGCGCACGCTGTTCCCGGCCCAACTGTTCCAGGTCAATGTGGCCGCGCACGATGCGCACAAGCATGGGGCCAAGAGCGTCGTGGGTGATGCGCGTGAAGTGATAGAAGAGCTGGCCCTATCGCTGGGCAAGTGGCGTGTGCCGCAGGCCTGGGAGGACGCTAACGAAACCGCGCGGGCCGAATGGAACCATGCGGCGGACGCTGTCATGGCGCCATCGGACGCGCTGCCTTCCGATGCGCAGGTGATCGGCGCGGTATCGCGCAATGCGCCCGACAACGCCGTCGTCGTTTGTGCCGCCGGGGGCTTGCCGGGTGAGCTGCACAAGCTGTGGCGCGTTCGCAAGCCGGGCGGCTATCATGTCGAATATGGCTTTTCCTGCATGGGCTATGAGATTGCAGGTGGCCTGGGGGTCAAGATGGCCGATCCCAGCCGGGAGGTCTTTGTACTGGTCGGTGACGGCAGCTATTTGATGCTGAATTCCGAGCTTGCGACTTCGGTCATGCTGGGAATGAAGATCACCGTCGTGCTGCTCGACAATGGCGGTTATGGCTGCATCAACCGCTTGCAACAGGCGACTGGCGGCAGGCCGTTCAACAATCTGCTCGCGGATTCCAGGCAAGAGGTTCTGCCGCCTGTCGATTTCGCTGCCCATGCCCGCAGCCTTGGCGCGCAAGCGGAAAAGGTGTCGGGCATCGCGGCGCTGGAAGAGGCGCTGGGTCGCGCCGCCGCGTCACGCAGCAGCTATGTCATCGTGCTGGAAACCGACCCCGCAATCACGACGCAATCGGGGGGGCACTGGTGGGATGTCGCGGTGCCGCAGGTGTCGGCTCGCGCGGAAGTCGTTGAGGCGCGTGCCCGCTATGAGGATATGAAGAAGAGGCAAATGCCATGACGATACGCTGGGGCGTAAGCCCGATCGCCTGGGCGAATGACGACATGCCCGAACTTGGGGGCGACATCACGCTGGACACGCTGCTTAACGAAGTACGGCAGATCGGTTTCGAGGGGGTGGAACTTGGCTGCAAGTTCCCGCGTGATGCCGCCACCCTTCAGCCCATCATGGTCTCGCACGGGCTGGAAATCATCGGCGGCTGGTATTCCACCAATCTGCTGGTTCGGGACGCCGACGCCGAGATCGAGGCGATGGCCGATCACCTCGCCTTGCTGGAGGCGATGGGGTCGCAGGTCTTCATCGCCGCTGAGACATCGAACGCGATCCATTGCGATCGCTCCCGACCGCTCGACGCCCATCCCCGGATCGACGATCAGGCGTGGGAACAGTTTGGAGCGCGGCTGAACGCGGTCGCCGCCTATGTGAATGAGCGCGGGCTGCGTTTCGCCTATCATCATCATCTGGGCACGGTGGTGGAAACCGGCGATGAGCTGCAACGCTTTTTCGAGGTGACGGGCGATCATGTCGGATTGACGCTCGACACGGGCCATTCGCTCTGCGGCGGCATCGATCCGCTGAAGGTCATAAGCGAACGGCCCGAGCGGGTGAGCCACGTCCATTGCAAGGATGTGCGGCGGAACCGGTATAATCGCCTCCGGGCTGGCGGTGCGAGCTTCCTTGATGGCGTCGTCAGCGGAATGTTCACCGCGCCGGGTGATGGCGTCTATGATTATGAGCCGTTCCTGGGCGCCCTCGCCAGCGTCGGTTATGACGGATGGATCGTCGTCGAGGCGGAACAGGACCCGGCTCTGGCCAATCCCTACACCTATCAGCAGCTGGGCCTGCGTACGCTGCAAAATATCGCGGCTGAAGTGGGGCTGGCGGCATGAGCCTCAAGGTCCGAAGCCATGAACCCGATGCGCAGGGCGTGGTGCTCGACATCACGCCGGAAAGCGCAGGATGGCGCTATGTTGGCTTCAAGGTTGTCCGTCTTGCCGCGGGGCAAGTCTATGACGGGGGTGAAGAGGGCCGCGAAGCATGCCTGGTCATCCTGTCCGGCATCGTTGATGTGACCGCCGGAGAGGAGTGCTTCGAGCGGATTGGTGGGCGGGCTGATGTATTCGCCGGACCTGCGACCTCGGCCTATGTCCCCGCAGGGACCTTCTACAGCATCCGGGCAGCGAGCGACGCGGAAGTCGCGATCTGCACCGCTCCGGGCGGTGGCAATCGTCGTCCGCGTGTCATCGCGCCCGAGGACGTAAGGTTGGAAACGCGGGGGCAGGGCACAAACCAGCGTTTCGTGCGCAACATATTGGATGACGCAGGCGATGCGGAAAGCCTGCTGGTCGTGGAAGTCATCACTCCCGGCGGCCATTGGTCGAGCTATCCGCCACACAAGCATGATCGAGACGCATGGCCGCAAGAAACCTTCCTTGAGGAAACCTATTATCACCGCCTGTCGCCGCCGCAGGGCTTTGCCTTTCAGCGGGTCTACACCGACGACCGCTCGATCGACGAGGCCATGGCCGTTGAAGACGGTGACGTGGTGCAGGTGCCGCGCGGCTACCATCCCGTCGGCGCGCCGCACGGCTACGACCTTTATTATTTGAACGTCATGGCTGGCCCGCGTCGCGACTGGGTGTTCGCCAATGACCCCGCGCATGAGTGGATCGCGCGCGGCGCGCCGTCAGGACCTGACACGGGAGAATGAGTTGCTGCCTTCGTTCGTCTGCTTGCCGGGCGAAGTGAACCAAAAGTTTTGACGTCTATCGCCTGTCCAGCCCCGCCGGTGGAAATCTGCACTTTATCCATGGCGGCGGCTGGGCGTCCGTGAGGGCAGGGAGCATCCCCGCCCACAATCTACGCGACGGCGTTGTGCAAAGATGATGAGGAAGATTTGACCATGACCGTAGAAGCCGAAACGCGAAACATTCCCCACTTCATCGGGGGGCGTGCGGTGACGGCTACCGCGTCTCGCACCAGTGACGTGTTCGACCCGAATAGCGGACAGGTGCAGGCGCGCGTGGGCCTGGGAACCGCCAGCGAATTGCAGCAGGCGGTCGATGCCGCTCAAGCGGCGCAGCCTGCATGGGCGGCGGTCAATCCTCAGCGCCGGGCTCGCGTCATGTTCGAGTTCAAGCGGCTGGTCGAACGCGACATGGACGAACTTGCCCATCTGCTGGCGTCCGAACATGGCAAGGTGGTCGCCGACGCCAAGGGCGACATTCAGCGCGGCCTTGATGTCGTGGAGTTCGCTTGCGGCATTCCCCATTTGCTTAAGGGTGAATATACGCAGGGCGCAGGCCCCGGCATCGACGTCTATTCGATGCGCCAGCCCATCGGCATCGGCGCGGGGATCACCCCCTTCAATTTCCCGGCGATGATCCCGCTCTGGATGAGCGCCGTCGCGATGGCCTGCGGCAACGCCTTCATCCTGAAGCCGTCCGAACGCGATCCGTCCGTTCCGATCCGCCTGGCGGAGCTTTTCATGGAGGCCGGGCTGCCTGCGGGCATTTTCCAGGTCGTTCAGGGCGACAAGGAAATGGTGGATGCCATCCTTGATCATCCGGCGATCAGCGCGGTCAGCTTCGTCGGCTCCTCCGACATCGCCCATTATGTCTACCGGCGCGGGGTCGACAACGGCAAGCGGGTGCAGGCCATGGGCGGCGCCAAGAACCACGGCATCGTCATGCCCGACGCCGATCTCGACCAGGCGGTGGCTGACCTTTGCGGCGCGGCATTCGGTTCGGCTGGCGAACGGTGCATGGCTTTGCCGGTTGTGGTTCCGGTTGGGCAGGAAACGGCCGAGCGGCTGAAGGCAAAGCTGGTCCCCGCCATGGAGGCCCTGCGCGTGGGCGTCTCCACCGACGCGGAGGCGCATTATGGTCCTGTGGTGACCGCGCAGCACAAGGCGCGCATTGAACAGTGGATTCAGACCGGTGTGGATGAGGGCGCGGAGTTGGTCGTCGATGGGCGCGGCTTCTCGTTGCAGGGGCATGAGGACGGCTTTTTCGTCGGCCCGACCCTGTTCGATCATGTGACGCCGGACATGAGCGCGTACCGGGAGGAAATTTTCGGCCCCGTGTTGCAGATGGTGCGGGCCGACAGCTTTGAAGACGCGCTGGCTCTCCCGTCCAAGCATCAATATGGCAATGGCGTTGCCATCTTCACGCGCAATGGTCACGCCGCACGGGAATTTGCCGCGCGGGTGAATGTCGGCATGGTTGGCATCAACGTGCCGATCCCGGTGCCGGTCGCCTATCACAGCTTTGGCGGCTGGAAGCGGTCGGGCTTTGGCGACCATAACCAGCATGGCGAAGAAGGCGTGCGTTTCTGGACGAAGGTGAAGACCGTGACGCAGCGCTGGCCGAACGCATCGGGCGCCGCTTCGGGATCGTCGCTGTCCGATGCCTTCATGATCCCGACGATGAAATGATGTTTCCGTCGGCCCGGTTCATGCCGGGTCGGCAATCAGGCGAGCAGCTTCTCATGACCACGCAAGAACTCAGTCAAGTTGTTGGAGCTTCGGAGCCTTGCCTGCGTGACGACACGATCGGCGAAGCGCTCGACCGAGCGGCGCAGCGCTGGCCCGATGAGGATGCGCTCGTCGCACGGCACGGCAATGTTCGCTATAGCTGGTCGGAACTGAAGGTCGCCACGGATGACTTCGCCGCAGGCCTGCTGGCGTTGGGGGTGAGGCCGGGCGATCGGGTTGGCATATGGGCGCCCAACTGCGCCGAATGGACCATCGCGCAGCTGGCGACTGCCCGTGCGGGTATGATCCTGGTCAATATCAACCCGGCCTATCGCGTCACGGAGTTGGAATATACGCTGGCCAAGGTGGAAGTGACGGCGCTGATCTGCGCGGCCTCGTTCAAGACCAGTGATTATCTGGCCATGACGGAGACGTTCGTCACGCACTTTGGCGGGCGACCGGGAGAGATTGTGTCGGTTGGCCTTCCAGCGTTCCGCTATGCCATCAAGATCGGCGGTGATCCGCGCCCAGGCTGGCTGGATTTTAGCGAGGTTGCGAACCTGCGGACGGCAGCTTCGGAAGCGGAACTCATCGGCATCGCTGCAACGCTGAAGGCGGACGATCCGATCAACATCCAGTTCACCAGTGGAACCACAGGGGCGCCAAAAGGCGTGACCCTTTCGCACCACAACATTCTCAACAACGCGTTCATGTGTGGCCGTGAGATGGGCCTGGTGCCAGGCGAGCGCATTTGCATAGCGGTGCCGCTTTACCATTGCTTTGGCATGGTGATGGGCAACCTTATGAGCATGCTTCATGGCGTCGCCATGGTCTATCCCTCACCCGGTTTCGATCCGCTCGCGGTGCTGGAAACCGTGGAAGCGGAACGCTGCACGATATTGCACGGCGTGCCCACGATGTTCATCGCGGAACTGGAGCATCCTGAATTTGCGCGCTTCGATCTGTCCTCGTTGCGCACCGGGTTGATGGCGGGCTCGCCCTGTCCAGAAGAACTGATGCGCAAGGTGATGACGCGGATGCACATGCGGGACATCGGCATCGGCTATGGCATGACGGAAACCAGCCCGTTGAGCTTTCAGACCGCGCTGGACGATCCGGTCGAAGTCAGGGTCGCCACGATCGGGCGCATTCAGCCCCATATCGAAGCCAAGATCGTGCATCCCGAAACCGGCGAGATCGTCGCGCGCGGGGAGCCGGGTGAGCTTTGTATTCGCGGCTATTCCGTGATGCTCGGCTATTGGGGTGAACCGGACAGGACGGCGGAGGCAGTCCGCGACGGCTGGATGCACACCGGCGACCTCGCCACCATCGATGACGCGGGATATGCGCGGATTGTGGGGCGCATCAAGGACATGATCATCCGTGGCGGCGAAAATATCTATCCGCGCGAACTGGAAGAGCTGCTTTACCTCCACCCATCCGTGCTGGACGTGCAGGTCGTCGGCATCGTGGACGATCGGTTCGGCGAAGAGGTAATGGCCTGTGTGAAGCTCCGCCACGGCGAGCAGGAAGATGCTGAATCGATCATCGCATTCTGCCGGGGGCGCGTGGCCCATCACAAGGTGCCGCGCTACGTCCGCTTCGTTGACAGTTTTCCCATGACCGTATCCGGCAAAGTGCAGAAGGCCCGGCTGCGCGAGATGATGGAGGATGAGCTGGCGAAAGCCCGCCAATAGAGAAAATGAGCGCTGTGTTTCAGCGCGCAAACAACAATATCCTGTTTTAGGAAAGGTATTCCATGTCTGAAATCGCTCTGATTGGCGCTGGCAGGATTGGCAAGATCCACGCTGCGAACATCGCCGCCAATCCTCGCTTGACCTTGTCGCGCATCGTTGACCCGTTCGGTGGGGCGGAAGAACTGGCCGGGCGCTACGGCGCGCGTGTTTCGACGGTGGAGGAAGTCTGGGCCGACCCTGCGATCAGCGGCGTGGTGATCGCCAGCGCGACTGACACCCATCTCGACTATACGCTGGAGTCCATCCGCGCGGGAAAGCATGTCTTCTGCGAAAAGCCGCTGGACCAGGATGCGGGCCGCGCCGCACGTGTTCAGCAGGCAGTCGCCGGGAGCGACCGGCATGTCCTGCTCGGCTTCAACCGGCGGTTCGATCCCAGCTTCGCCAGCCTGCAGCGACGCTTGAAGCAGGGCGAGATCGGCGCGCTCGAGACGCTGCACATCATCAGCCACGATCCAGCGCCGCCGCCTGCATCCTATGTCGCGGTATCGGGCGGCATCTTCAAGGACATGTCGATCCATGATTTCGACATGGCCAGCTGGCTGTTGGATGAAGAGATTGAAAGCGTCTTTGCTTCAGGCGCTGTGCTGATCGATCCTGAAATAGGCGCGGCGGGCGATTTCGACACCGCCAAGATCCTGCTGCGCACAGTCAGCGGCAAGATCTGCGTCATCTCCAACAGCCGCCGCAGCGGCTATGGCTATGACCAACGCATCGAAGCCTTCGGGTCGAAGGGCATGATCCGGGCCGAGAACAAGCTGGAAAGCAGCGTCCAGACCTGGACTGAGGGAGGCGCACGGTCGGATTGCTTCCAGAACTTCTTCCTCGATCGTTACGCCGAAGCCTACGCGATTGAGGTGGAGCATTTTGCCGATATCATCGACGGCAAGGCAACGCCCGTCGCCGATGAAAGCGACGGTATCAAGGCGCTCATCCTCGCCGAAGCCGCGGAGCAGTCGGCGCGCAGCGGAGCAGTGGTCAAGCTGACCGGCCACGCAGACCGTTGAAACCAAAAAAGATCAAGGAGATACTGATATGGCGTTAGATCCAGTACTGCAGCAGATCATCGCACAGCTTCCGGTGCCCACGTCCGACAAGATCGACCATGAAGTCATGCGCCGTGATATGGATGCCATGATCGCGATTTTTCATGGGCCGGACGGTCCCATTGAGGTCGGATCGGTCGAGAATATGAATATTGCAGGCGATGGCGGGCCGGTGCCGCTTCGCATCATACGCCCTCTGACTGCTCCTACAGGAACCATGCATCTGCTGCACGGCGGCGGCTGGGCATTTGGTAGCATTGAATTCATAGAGCCGCTGGCGCGGCGGCTCGCGAGGGACCTTTCGATGGTCGTAGTGGCGAGCGGATATCGTCTCGCTCCTGAAAATCCCTTTCCCGCGGGGTTCAACGATTGTCTTGCCGCTGCGCGCTGGACGATGGAGCATGCTGCTGAGCTCGGTGGCGCGGGGAACCCGACCGTGATTGCTGGAGAGAGCGCCGGAGGGAACCTGGCGGCGGCAGTGGCCCTGGCGCTGGCTGAGGAAGGGCGCGGGAATTTCGACGCCCAACTGTTGTTCTTCCCGGCGGTTGATCTGCGAGAAGAAGCAGCGAACTATCCGTCCCGTATCGCCAATGCGGATCCGACCTTGCGTACTGAGATTCTGCCTCAACTCGTGCGCGACTATTGCGGTGCGCACAATCCGGCAGATCCCCATATATCGCCGCTTATGTCAGGACAGCTGGATACAGTACCGCCTGCGGTCATCGTCGTGCTGGAGGTCGATCCGCTCCGCGATGAAGCCGTTGCCTATGCCGATCGGCTGAGAGAGGCGGGTGTCGATGTCGAATTGGTGAGGTTCGATAATCTGACCCATGGTTTTAACAATTTGTGCGCGCTGGTGCCAGCTGCGACCGAGGCCACAGAGGTGGTTGAGCAGCGCCTCATGACTTTGTTGGCCCGAAACATTCGGGACTGAAGCTCGGCGAAGTCATCGGCAACACGGAAAGTGGAGCGGGGAGGACTGATACCGAAGAGTATAAATTTTGTTCGTTGAGGAGGTCCATCATGGACGACGTGGCGCAATCCAGCATCCAGACTGGCGGCACTGATTTTACGTTCGATGTATCGCAGGCAATGGCTATCCTGGATTTTGACGAGACGGGCCATACCAATGCGGCGGTGATATGTTGCGACCGGCACGCGGCGGACAAATCGCGGGTCGCGTTGCGCCATCGCGGGATCGATGGCGTCACGCAGGAGTGGACGTTCGCTCGGCTGGCCCATGACAGTGGGCGGCTCGCGGCTGCGCTGGCGTCTTTGGGTGTGACAAGAGGCGACCGAGTGGCCGGACTGCTGCCGCGCTCGCCAGAACTGCTGATCCTGATCCTGGCGACCTGGCGGCTTGGGGCAGTCTACCAGCCTTTGTTCACGGCCTTCGGCTCCAAAGCGATCGAATATCGTCTGGAAACCGCCAACACCCGCGTGATCGTGGCGGACCAGGATAATCTTCCGAAGATTGCCGATGTTCCTTCATCGATTGAGCAGATCGTCGTCTCCTCTGGCGAAGCAGGTGCCAACCGCGACTTCTGGCGCATGATCGAGGATGAGGAGGACGGTCATCCTGCCGTGCCCTGCGGGCTGGACGACCCCTTTCTCATCATGTTCACATCTGGAACGACGGGTCCCGCCAAGCCGCTGCTGGTGCCGGTAAGGGCGATCGCTGCCTTTGCCGCCTATATGCGCGATGCGGTGGGGCTGCGGCCTGAAGACCGGTTCTGGAACTTCGCCGATCCGGGCTGGGCCTATGGCCTCTATTACGCCGTGACCGGTCCATTGGCGCTCGGCATCACGACGACGTTCAACCAGCGCGGCTTCGATGTCGATGACGCTTATGACACGATCGCAGACCTTGGCATCACCAATGTCGCAGGGTCGCCGACGGCCTACCGCCTGCTGTTGGCAGGCGGACCTGAAAAGGCAGCGCGGATCAAAGGTCAGCTTCGCGCCGTCAGCAGCGCGGGTGAACCGCTCAATCCCGAGATCATTCGCTGGTTCGACGAGCATCTCAATGCGCCGATCTACGATCATTATGGCCAGACCGAAGTAGGCATGGTGCTGTGCAACCATCATGGGATCAATCATCCGATCCACATCGGGTCCGCCGGGTTCGCGTCACCGGGGCATCGCGTCGTCGTCTGTTCGCCAGAGGGCGAGGAGCTGCGTCAAGGAGAGCCGGGCATCCTCGCGCTGGACCGCAAGGCGTCACCGATGATGTGGTTTTCCGGCTATCTGGGCCGGGAAACCGCGGCGTTCGTCGGCGACTATTATTTGAGCGGCGACACAGTCGAGCAGAATGAAGACGGAAGCATTTCCTTCATTGGGCGGGCCGATGACGTCATCACGACCTCGGGCTATCGCGTCGGGCCATTCGATGTGGAAAGCGCTCTGCTGGAACATGATGCGGTGATGGAATCCGCCGTGATTGGGAAGCCCGATCCCGAACGAACCGAGATCATCAAAGCGTTTATCGTCCTCAATCAGGGCTACAGTGCGGAAGATCCCGATCTGGCGTCTTCGATCCAGCGCTACGTCAAAACGCGGTTGTCCGCCCACGCCTATCCGCGCGAAATAGCCTTTGTGCCGTCCTTGCCCAAGACGCCGAGCGGCAAACTCCAGCGTTTCCTGCTCCGGAATGAGGAAATCGCCAAGCAGCGGGATGCAGAACAGTCAAATCGCTGACGTCGCCGGATTGGGCGGGGCACACGCCTAACGAACGATAGAAGAAAGATTGATTATGGACATCAATGGAATGGCTGCCGTCGTCACCGGCGGGGCGTCCGGCTTGGGCAAGGCGACGGCGCAGATGTTGGCGGAGCACGGCGCCAAGGTCGCGATTTTCGATTTGAACGAGGGCGCTGGTCGGGCAACTGCCGAGGCATTGGGCGGCATTTTCATCGCAGCTAACATCGCCGATGACGCCAGCGTTACGGCTGGTCTGGAAGCCGCCGAGCGTGCGCATGGCGTCGCGCGCATCCTCGTCAACTGTGCTGGCATCGCTCCGGCGGTGAAGACAGTGGGCAAGAATAACGAGCCGCATCCGCTGGACAGCTTTGTGAAGACGGTGACGGTCAACCTGATCGGCAGCTTCAATGCCATCGCCAAATTCTCCGCCCGGCTCGCTGCGGCGGACGAGATTGACGGCGAAAGAGGCGTCATCGTCAACACCGCGTCGGTCGCCGCCTATGACGGGCAGATCGGGCAAGCAGCTTATGGCGCGTCGAAAGGCGGGGTGGTCGGCATGACCCTTCCGATCGCGCGCGACCTGGCCCAGCATAAGATCCGCGTGATGACTATTGCGCCGGGCATCTTCCTGACGCCGATGCTGGAATCCTTTCCTCAGACCGTTCAGGATGCACTTGGCGCACAGGTGCCGCACCCCAGTCGCTTGGGCAAGCCGACGGAATATGCTCAGCTGGTGGAAAGCATTATTCGTAATCCCATGCTGAACGGCGAAGTGATCCGCCTGGATGGTGCGATTCGTATGACGCCACGCTAATCTGAATTATCCGGGTGCGATGTAGAAGCGTGCACGATTGAGCGGTTCCGTTCGATCGGCAGCCTTCATGGGAAAAGTGGGAAATTTTTAGGTCTAACCGGGACGAGTTGCACCCCATTAACCCGCCGATTCCAATGACGAACGACAATGGCGAAATGGAATTTTCCGCCCGACAATTGATGTCAATATTCCAATATATTTATTTACAGATCATATATTCTATTATAAGGCGGTTGGAACGGGCGTTCGCTGCCGGCCAGTTCGACCGCCCCTGATAAGGAGAGATAAGATGCGCATGAGGGGTTGTTTATTGGGCAGCGTCGCGAGCCTGGCCGCGCTACCCGCCATTTCGACATATGCACAGGCGCAGGACGCCTTGCCCGAATCCGCTGTGCAAGCCGAACAGTCGGCTGCCGCGTCAGCCAATTCAGCGCCAACAGGCGCGCAGCTTGACTCATCGGGCCAGGGGTTGAAGGACATTGTCGTGACAGCTCGCCGCCGGAGCGAGAGCGCGCAGACGGTGCCAGTCGCTGTCAGCGTCGCATCGGCTGAATCGCTGGAACAACATCAGGTTCTCAACGCCTACCAATTGGTCAATCTGACCCCTAGTTTGCAAACCCGGTCGACCAACCAGCAGGCTGGCGCGGTAAACTTCACCATTCGTGGTGTCGGTACATCCGTCTTCGGACCCCAGGTCGAGCAAAGCGTTGGCATTGTGATCGATGATGTCGTCATGAGCCGCCCTCAGCTTGGGAACATCCAGTTCTTCGACCTCGAGCGCGTTGAGGTTCTACGCGGCCCGCAAGGTATGCTGTTCGGCAAGAACGCAGCAGCGGGCCTGATCAACATTGTTACAGCGCAACCGCGACTGAATCAGTCCGAGTTTCTCGCAAATGTTCTTTATGGTAACACTACGGCGCCCGGAAACGGCAACGTTGCTACTTTGCAAGTTGCGGGCAACACGCCGCTGAGCTCCAACGCCGCGCTCCGGCTTTCCGCCTTCGTGACGCGCCAGGACGCCTTCGTGAAGGACATAGCGCTTCGGCAAAATCTCGGAAACACTGCCTATGGCGGTCGTCTAAAGCTTCTTTGGGAACCGAGCGACGCGTTGCGTCTGACACTTGCCGGTGACTATCAGCGCTCCAACGGGCCAGGTGAAGGCGTGCTCGTGCGGCGATTCAGCGCACCTGGCGGATTGATCGAGGCCGTCGATGCGTCGAACGGCATCGTTGCATCGCCCAGAAACACGACCATGGCGACGGATGTCAGAAACGAGAATGACTCTACCGTCTATGGCGTATCGCTCAAAGCGGAATGGGATATTGGCGGCGGATATACATTGACCAATGTCCTTGCGCATCGCCGTTCACGCATGCGTACGTCCATCGACACCGATACTACCACCGCTGATCTTTTCAACACCAATACGGGCGGGCTTACCCGTCGCCAGACAACGGAAGAGTTGCGGCTGACGTCGCCAAGCGAGGGACGCTTCAGCTATCAGCTTGGCTTTTTCTACCTGGACCTGCTCGCTCGCGAATATTTGTTGCAAGGTGCAAACCTCGGCATTCCGATCATTGTTCCGGGGCTTTCGAACTTCGGAGGTTATGCCGACGGTAATTCTCCGACGAAAAGCTATGCGGGATTTTTCGAAGGACAATATAAGCTCAGCGACAATCTACGCGTGACTGCAGGTGCCCGCTACACGCATGATGACATTCGTTATCATATCAGTCTTTCAAGTCCGGCATCGGTCATCGGGCTTTATGGACCTGCATTCTCCCTCGATCGCCGGGTCAAGGAGAATAACCTCTCATATCGCCTGGGACTGGACTATAGCATCAGTCCGGATGTGCTCGCCTACGCTACATATACTCGGGGGTATAAGGGTCCAACCTTCGATCAACTTTCCGGGTCTCCCGTGAACCCTGAAATTCCTAAAAGTTTCGAAGTTGGTGTGAAGTCAACGCTGTTCGACCGCAAGCTCCGTCTTAACCTCGCAATATTCGACACGACGTTTAGCGGTTTTCAGACCCAGGCACAGCGGCCGGGAACTGCAGCAGGGTTCACGACGCTTAACGCTGGCAAGCTGAAGTCCCGCGGTGTGGAACTGGAATTCACGGCTCTCCCGTTTGAAGGGCTGACGATCAGCGGCGGCACCACATATAATGATACCGAATATCGGAACCTGTCGGGCGTGCCCTGCTATACTGGGCAGCCCGCGGGAACCAGCGGCACCAATGTCTGCTTGCCAAATGGCACGACAGATGTGAGCGGAAACCAACTCGAGAACGCGCCGAAATGGACCTCAACGATCACAGCCCGTTACGAGCATCCCGTTTCCAGTAACTGGGTGGGGTTCCTGCAAGGGGACGTGTATCATCGCAGCGCCTTCAGCTTCAGCCAGACGCGTGACCCACGCCTTAGGGTCCGTGCGAACGCCATCGCTGGCTTGTCAGCGGGTGTGCATACAGCGGATGACAAGCTTTCAATCGCTGCCTTTGTCCGCAATCTGTTCGACAAGCGGGTCCCCAGCTATATTTTCGCTGATCCGGTGTCTGCCTTCTATGTCGGTCCTACAGGGCAGAGCGACGCGGCTCTTGGCGGCGATTATTGGCAAAGCTTTGGGCCAAACTCCTTCCGGACTGTCGGGGTGAGTTTGAACTATAAAATGTAAGTTGATGCCGAAGCCATTCGAAAGAGGATGGGAAATGCAGCGGGTCCCTCAGCCAAGCGGCTGAGGGGCCGTCTTGATGAGCTGCTAAAAACGGCATGCGAAGAAAATCTTGGACATATTGGCAGCGCTTATAGTTGCCCGATGGAAGGATGCCCGCAGTGGCTATCGAAGGAAGCGGATCAAGCTTAGTCAGTCCTGGATTCTCAAGAATGCGGAGTACGCGACGTCTTGCGGTTCTGCTTTTCCTTGCATACGCATCGCTGATCGCTGTTTTTCAGGGCATCCTGAACGTCCTGCTTCCGCTGGTCGTTGCAAGGCTTGCTCCTGACGCCAAGGTGGGCACCTTGGCATTCCTCTCCACCGGCGCGGCGATCGCAGCTGTCATCGCCCTTTTTGCTGGAGGCGCGGTATCGGATCGCACCAGGTCCCGTTGGGGTAAGCGCACGCCCTCCCTCCTGATTGCCCTGTTGGCGAGCATTGCGCTCATGCCTCTGGTTGGAGGCGCGACCTCTCTTCTGCAACTGACAGTCTTGCTGCCTCTCTTGTGGTTCACGCTCAACTATTACCAGTCTGTGCTGCTTGCTGCCTTGCCTGACCGAATTCCCGCGCACGAGTTGAGCTTTGCGTCGGCCGCAATTGGATTGGGCGCTCCTGTAGGGATTTTCGCAGGCATCAACATCGCCACAATGGCTGCCAATATAATGACGGGCTATATATTTCTTGCGATCCCGCTGACCATCCTGACATTCGTTCTGATCGTGTTGGAGCCGGAAGACTCGTCTCTTGAAGAGCCGGTGAAAGAGCGACAAAACTTCAGCTGGAAAAGCTGTTATGCTCAATTTGGAAGCTTCGCACATCGCAACTATTCGCTCGCAGCGATATCGAGGGCGCTGCTCTTCCTCTGTTACTTCAGCGTGACCGGCTATATATTTTACCTGCTTCAAGACTATGTGGGACAGGAGCAACTTCCATACCAAAGCATCAACGCGGGCATGAGCATCTTCTCCAGCGTGATGACCGCCGCTTGGCTTCTGGTCACTGTCCTCACAGGGTGGCTCTCTGGCCGCTTACCGCGAACCGTGCTGATTGTCGCCACAGTGTCGATCCTTGCGGGCGTCGTGACGTTGCTGCCAGCTCTTTCCAATAGCTGGATCATGTTCCTTATTTTCGGTCTTGGAACGGGCATCATGTTTGGCAGCTATTTTGTCCTGGACCTGAAGCTTGCTACCCTCGTGCTGCCTGACGAAAAGACCGCAGGCAGGGACTTTGGCATTCTGCTCGCCGCTGGTTCGGCGCCCGGCGTAGTGGCCCCGGCAGTGGCAGGCGCCATCATTGCCGTGAGCGGCTATCCGGCTCTCTTCCTCTTTGGTGCGGGCGTGGCTTTTATTGGCGGCCTGTGCGTGGCGTTCATCAGGCTTCGGTGATGCCGCAGGCGCGCTTCAGGTCGACCTGATCCCTGGTACGAAAGTTACAAGATTTCCTTTTTGTAAGGCGGTGATCATGACAGGAGAACAAGTGACCCGCCGAGCGGAAGAAGAGGCTCCGTCGGCTTATGCATTTCCGCTCCTGCTGAAGCATTTGCTGGCGTCAGGGGTTGCACGCGCTCCCGAGCAGGAGATCGTCTACCGCGATATCGCACGGTTCGATTATCAAACGCTTGCCAAACGTGTAGCCAAATTGGCCAACAGTCTTTCAGACCTTGGGATCGGCGTCGGCGACACGGTGGGTGTGCTCGATTGGGACAGCAACCGCTATCTGGAAAGCTACTTTGCCATTCCCGGCATCGGAGCGGTGCTGCACATGGTGAACATTCGCCTGTCTCCCGAACAGATATTGTACACAATTAATCACGCGCGCGACGGTGCTCTTCTCGTCCATGCCGATTTCCTTCCAATGCTTGAAGGCATATGGGACCGTATCGAAAATGTTCGTGTTGTCATCGTCTTGACCGACATGGACGAAATTCCGGCGACTGCATTGCCTATCAAGGCGGAATATGAAGCTATGCTGTCCATGGCGGCAAGCGAATATCTCTTTCCAGATTTTGATGAAAATATGCGCGCCACGACCTTTTATACAACAGGCACCACCGGCCTGCCCAAGGGCGTGTTCTTCAGCCATCGCCAACTCGTCCTTCATTCCCTCGTGCTGGCCGGATCCATGGCAGCTGCTCCGGTTCAAGGCCGCCTGCATCGTAGCGACATATATATGCCGATCACCCCGATGTTCCACGTACATGCTTGGGGATTGCCATTCATCGCAACGATGCTGGGATTGAAGCAAGTTTATCCGGGGCGCTATGCTCCCGCATCCCTGCTCGCGCTGCAACAGGCCGAGGGCGTTACCTTTTCGCATTGCGTGCCGACCTTGCTCCAGATGCTGCTGACGTCTGCCGAAGCGACCGACATCGACCTCACGGGCTGGAAGATCGTCATCGGCGGGGCTGCACTGCCCAAGGCCCTCGTTCATTCTGCGCTTGAGCGGGGTATCGACATCTTTGCAGGCTATGGCATGTCTGAAACTTGCCCGGTCCTCAGCATAGCAGAGCTGACGGAGGAGCAATTGGCGGACGAGTCCGCGCAAATGGTGGAAGCACGCACGCGTGCGGGAAGGCCGGTGCCGCTCGTCGATCTGCGCATCGTCGACGCGGAAATGAAACCGCTTCCACGCGACGGGAAAAGTGCCGGAGAAATCGTCGTGCGGGCTCCCTGGCTGACGCAAGCCTATTCAGGCGATCCGGCATCTTCTGCGATGCTATGGGAAGGGGGATATCTGCATACGGGCGATGTCGGCGTGCTCCACCCTGATGGGACGTTGCAGATCACCGATCGTGTCAAGGATTTGATCAAGACGGGAGGAGAATGGATATCTTCTCTGGAAATCGAAGATCTTATTTCTCAACTTGAAGGTGTCAGCGAGGTGGCGGTGATCGCCGTACCTGATCTCAGGTGGGGTGAGCGTCCGCTCGCGGTCGTTGTGCGGAAAGCCGGTTTTGAATCGCTGACGGAAGCCATGGTCAAAGCGCACATCAAGACATTTTGCGAACGCGGTCAAATCTCGAAATGGGCGGTGCCTGAGCGGGTGATGTTCCAAAGCTCGCTGGAGAAGACGAGCGTAGGTAAATTGGACAAGAAGAAGCTTCGAGAACAATATTGTGCTCCAGCACTATCCAATCATTCCGGTTGATGGAAGGGAAGATCTGGGTTTGGTATTGCAATATATATCACAATTTCTTGCTCTTGTCAGATTTAGGAAGACATAGAGCGACGCCGCAGAAGGAATGAATCATGTCAAACGACCCGGTCGTTATCGCGAGTTACGCCCGGACGCCTATGGGCGGTTTTCAAGGTGTTTTATCGCCGCTGAAGGCCACAGCGCTTGGCGCATGCGCCGTCAAGGCTGCTGTAGAGCGCGCAGGAGTGGTGGCAGATGCAATCGGCCGCATTTATATGGGCTGCGTGTTGCCCGCAGGATTAGGGCAGGCGCCCGCTCGGCAGGCTGCGCTGGCTGCCGGTCTTGGCCTTAATACGCAGGCTACCACTGTCAATAAGATGTGTGGTTCAGGTATGCAGGCGGCGATCATGGCCCATGAAGCATTGAGCAGCGGCGCGGCCAACATTATCATCGCGGGCGGGATGGAAAGCATGACCAACGCGCCCTATGCGCTACCCAAGCATCGATCCGGCGCGCGCATCGGTCATGACCGGATTATCGACACGATGATGATGGATGGCCTCGAAGATGCTTATCAGCCCGGCAAGGCGATGGGCGTCTTTGCCGAAGAAGCCGCGCGTGACTATCAATTCTCTCGCACTGATCAGGATGATTATGCCCTGCGTTCTCTATCTCGCGCTAATCAAGCGATCCGCAGCGGCGCCTTTGTCCGAGAAATCACGCCGGTTGCGGTGCTTGGCCGCAGCGGAGAGACATTGGTCGATACCGATGAACAGCCCGGAAAGGCACGGCCTGACAAAATTCCCACGCTGAGGCCCGCCTTCAGTAAGGATGGCACGATCACCGCCGCCAACGCATCTTCCATTTCGGACGGCGCGGCTGCGATCGTCATGACCCGGCGAAGCATTGCGGACAAACTTGGCCTTCCCGTTATAGCCCGCGTCGCTGCAACGGCGGCTCATGCCCATGAACCGGCGCGCTTCGCCACCGCACCCGTGCCCGCCATGCGCAAGGTGATGGCGGCCGCAGGCTGGGCCGTGGATGATGTTGATTTGTTCGAGATCAACGAAGCGTTCGCGGTGGTGGCGATGATCGCCGCCAAGGATTTGGACATTCCGGGGGACAAGCTGAACGTGAACGGGGGTGCCACCGCGCTTGGTCATCCGATCGGTGCATCAGGTGCGCGCATTCTGGCGACACTGCTTGGCGCCTTGCAGCATCGCGGCCTCCGGCGCGGGGTCGCCAGCCTGTGTATTGGCGGTGGCGAGGCAACGGCGATGGCGATCGAACTGCTGTGAATTGCGCTGACTTAGGAAGTCTCAATCTTGAGGCCCTGCTGAGCCACTATGCGGGGGGCGTCGCGCACGCGCTGGCGCGACACCCCTCTCATTTCGAAAAAACGCCGGAGTTGAGATCATTTTGCAGGCATATCCAACAAACCACGGTCTTTCATCCAGGCGAGCATCTCCTCTGCCCATATGCCCGCAGCCGCAGTCTTCGCGTTCATTCCGAAGCCATGCCCGCCGGTCTCATAAAAGTGAGCTTCGATCGGACGCTTGGCCGCTCGCCACGAATTAAGAAGGCCAAGTTGGCCCCGTGCGACGATGGGATCGTCCAGCGCCAAGGCGAGGAAAAGCGGCGGTGCATCTGCCGGAACGGCAATTGCTTCGGGCGAACCGTAGATTGGGACAATGAAGTCCGGACGATCCGCCTTTTCAGGTGCCAGACCAACCCCCATGGTCAAAACCGCACCAGCGGAAAAGCCCAAGAACCCAACGCGCTGGCGATTGATGCCCCAAGTTGCGGCGCGGCTACGAACCAGCTTAAGTGCGGCCAGCCCATCTTCAAGAGCCGCACGGGGAAGCGCAGGCGCAGTCCGGGGAAAATTGGAGGGGTCGGTCATTTGCTTCGCCGCTTGCATCATCATGGAATCGAACGCCCTGGCGTCGCGCGGCGTGCCCTCGGTGCGATATTTGAGCACAAAAGCGGCGATGCCGTGCGCTGCCAACCATCGCGCAGCGTCATATCCTTCATTATCGATAGATAGATATTTAAATGCGCCGCCGGGTGCTACAATCACGGCAGCGCCCGTTGCCTTGCCAGCGGGCGGGAGCACGGGCGTTAGCGTCGCTCTGGACACATTGCGCACGCCGCGCACACCGAACACCATGCCCCGTTGCTCAGTGTCGGTGCCGGACGAAGTACCCAAGGGGATCTCGCCGGATGTTTCCCGACCATGAATGTCCGTTGCCTCAGGAGATCTATGCGGCTGATGTTGGGCTAAGGCCGGGGCGCCGCTCCCAACCATGGCTATGAATAGGGAGATCAACGCGGGAGGACGCTTCATCATTTTCTCCTAAGCAAGAAGGCCTGAGAATATAGGAAGCGGCTTCCGTGCGGAAGATATGTTCCATAGACTGAGATAAAAATATATATATTCACCATTCGTGCCTCTCGGAAGAGGGTTGCCGCAATCGCCGCCACCCTCCGCCCTCCCATCTTGATACGGAACCGCAATGGCCGATCAGAAGGTAAGGCGCTGATTAAAAAGAAGAATATTTCAAATCAGCAGTCCTTGGAAATTCCATGTTGCAACATGAATTGACGTAATCATCGTTCTAGTCCATATTCAGTCAATAGAAATAAGAAGGAGGAGGGGTATGGTGAACGTGAGAGGAGTTTTGCGCGCGGCGCTTCTAAGTGGCGCGGCATTTCCCCTGGTTGCCCCAGCCGCCGCTCAAGGCGTGGACCAAAAAGTCTTGCCTCCCGAGGCTCAGACTGCGGCGGTCGGCGAAATCATTGTCACCGCGACGCGGCGTGCCGAGCGCCTTCAGGACGTCCCGATTTCAGTCACAGCGGTTCGAGGCGAGGAGTTGGCGCGTCAAGGCGTGAACGATCCCGATCGGTTGTCAGCGGTTTCGCCAAGCTTGCAGACGCAAAATGGCGGGGCCAAATCGCAGGGTAGCAATTTCTCCATTCGCGGTGTCGGGACAACCAGCTTCCAACGCACCATCGACAGCAGCGTGGCATTAGTCATCGATGACGTAGCTCTGGCGCGAACGGAAATGGGCGTCGTCAACTTCTCTGACGTAAGCCAGGTTGAGGTCCTCAATGGCCCCCAAGGCATGCTTTTCGGACGAAATGCATCAGCTGGCCTGGTTCACATCCGCACGAATGATCCAGTCATTGGTGAGGTGAGCGCGCGCGTGAACTCGGAATATAGCGACCTTCATACGGGGAATGACACGCATCAGTTCCGCGTCAATGGCATATTGAATCTGCCAGTTTCGTCCGATGCCGCCGTTCGCTTGAATGCATATTACCGAGACAATTCTCCTATTCTCAAAAATGTAGTCCCTAATCCACATCTGGATCTTGGCCTGCGCCAGATCGGCGGGTCCGGCAAGCTTCTTTGGAAACCGAACGATCGATTGTCGATCTATATCGGTGGTGACTATATGAGTTCCAAGGGGCTCAACACCGGTGCATCATCGATCAGATCAGTATCGCCCGCCAATCCCATCGCTCCCATCCTTGCCTCGGCGGGAATTGAACCCGGGCCAGGCAATACCCGCGTCAGTTTTGACACCGCGTCATTTGAAAATTCGAAAGTGGGGGGCGCGCAGATCAAGGTCGAATATGATCTTGGAGACGATATTCAGCTGACCAACATAGCCGCGGCCCGCTTCTATAAGGTGGATGTGGAGTTCGACCCTGATTTTCTTCCAGTTCCTTTACTCGACAGGTTTACGGAACCTAAGAAGTTTCGGCAGTTCTCGGACGAACTGCGGGTTGCTTCGACGGGCGGAGGGCCGATCGACTATCAATTTGGCCTCTATGTGCTGAATGCGCGTATTCGCCAGTCGAACTTCATCACGGGCAATCTGGGATCGACGCCGCCGCCCGGCATTCCTTATCTACTCGGTAACTCAGTGAATCAGGTCCAAAATCTGCGCAGCTATGCAGGCTTCGGTCAGGTCACTGGCAAGATGACGGAAAAGCTACGGCTTATTGGTGGTGCTCGGCTGACCTACGACGAAGTGGACATCCAATATTCTTCAGACGGATTGGGCGCGCCCATCCAGATCATTCCTGTCGCGGACACACCCATCGTCGAGAGACATAATACTGACTTTTCTTGGCGGGGCACGCTGCAATATGATGTGTCGCGTGACAACATGGTCTATGCTACCGCATCGAGAGGATATAAGGGACCTGGATTTGCCCAATTCTCGACAATCTATGTGCGTCCGGAGATTTCCCGCCATTATGAGCTGGGTCTAAAATCCCAGTTCTTCGACAAGCGGGTTACATTCAATGCCGCGTTATATCATACGTCGTTCCGTGATTTTCAAGCGCAAGCGTTCGACCCAGGAACACTGTCTATATTTGTACAGAACGCAGGCGAACTGGTAACAAAAGGCTTTGAACTTCAAATTGCGGCGCAACCGATTGACGGGCTAACCATCTCAGGTGGCCTTTCTCATGCCAATGCGAGGTTCAAGGAATTCAAGGGCGACATATGCTATGCTGGCCAGCCAGACTGTGTTGGCGGGGTGACAGATTCGAGCGGACGTCGTCTGCCCAACGCGCCAGCTTGGACTGGATTGGCAAGTATTCGCTACGAACGGCCCGTCAGCGCAAATCTGGTAGCGAGTATCGGCAGTTCGCTCTACTCCCGTTCTGCAGTCAACTACTCGTCAAATGGGGATCCGGCAACGAGGCAGGAGGGTTATACAACGGTCGACTTCGACTTGGGCCTTAGGGCTGCTGATAGCAAGTGGCGCTTTAGTGTCTTCTGCCGCAATTGCACCGATAGGCGCTTCGTTGGGTATATCCAGGGCGCCCCTCTCACTGGGGGTGTCTACACGCAGCAGTTCACCTACGGGTCATTCAGATCGATCGGACTATCAGCCGAGATGAACTTCTAGGAAAGTCAGTTTTTCCCCAAATCCTCAGCAGGGACCGATGGGCCCGGCTTCCGTCAGGGAGCCGGGCGCATGCTGACGCCGTTCCAATGCCGTGCTGAAAAGGTCTGCTTTCGTCGGAACCGCCCATTCACATGTCCGACAGCAACGTTCCTGTCATTGTCGCCCCGGTCATTTGCACTAACCGGCTTAGAACGCGCTTAAACATCAACGTTGCGCGCCTTGCGACCGGGCCATAATAGCAGGTCAGCGGGAGCAGCGGTTGTGAGACGGAAGACAGAGGCTAAGCGCACACAGATACTCGAAGGCGCTGCACGCGTCTTCGAACAGCGGGGGTATCACGGCACCACGCTCAACGACGTCGCCCGTGAAGTCGGCTGCTCCAAAGTCACGATCTACAATTATTTTGAATCGCGTGAGGATTTGCTGAAGGCCATCATCGTGCAGGGGTCCCGCCCCACGATGGACTATCTGGCGACCGCTCTCCAGGGCGAAGGTAGTTTGATCGATCGACTTAAGACATTCGCCCGCACTTACCTTATTCTCGTCATGAATGATTACTCTCTGGCGATGATGCGGCTCATGATCGCGGAGAGTGCGAACCATAAGTTTTCCCAGATATTCGCGGATGGGAGCGAGCATGACATCTGGCAGCATGTCAGACTTGCCATCGAAGGCTGGACGCGGGGCTGCTCACCCTCTGTCGATGCAGGTGAACTGTCCAAAACCTTACGCTCACTTCTGCACGGTGGCTCGCATTTTCAATGCCTGATCGGCGCTCAGGCAACGCCGCAGATAGACGCGCTGCTCGCCGAGGCCGACACCGCAGTCGACCTCATCTCGACCCGCCTGAACGTTTAGAGCGCGCTGCGTTTAATCGGACGCAGATCGCGCGCTCTAGTTTTTTTGTTATCGCGTCGTTTTAAGCGCAAAACCGGTTCCCACTTTTGCGCACGATGCTCTAATTCCTCCTACAAAAAGCCTCTTGACCGCGCTTCCTTAAACTGTACTCATGGGTTCATAATAGAACAGTTCAGAGAGGATGCGTTGGGATGATCTTTTCACCGTAGCTGCACTCCCCAGCCAAGTTTACTTCTTTTGCAACGGTAAACGCACCGGCGGACATCGACCGGTGATCGGGCCACTGTGCCCGGAACAGGGGGGATTATATGCGCTTCAATCGTATCTCGCTTCTTTGCTCAGCGGCCACCGGCGCCCTCATCCTGGCCTTGCCGGTAGCACCCGCCTATGCGCAGTCCGAAAGTGGCGCCGCGGTGGTGACGGCCGATATCATCGTCACGGCACAAAAGCGTGAAGAGCGGCTTACCGACGTGCCGCAGTCGATCAACGTAGTGACCGGGCAGGACATAGAGCGCTTCAATCTGACCAACTTCTCTGACATCCAGAAGCTTGTACCCGGCCTCGATGTCAGCGGTGGCACCGTTTCCCTGCGAGGCGTCAAGTTCAACACGTTGACGCTGACCCGACCGACCGTGGATGTCTACTTCAATGAGGTGGTGTCCGAACGCGCCGCGCAGATCCAGGCGCAATATGACGTCGGCCAGATCGAAGTCCTGCGCGGCCCGCAGGGGACTCTGCGGGCGGGTACAGGACCGTCGGGTGCAATCCTTATCGCCTCCCGCCGCCCCCTGCTCGACCGCGCCGATGGCTATGCCATGGCAAGCTATACCGATCTGGATGCCCTGAACATCCAGGGTGCGGTATCGATGCCTATCGTCGAGGGTTCGCTCGCCCTGCGCGTCGCGGGCCTGTACGAAAAAGGGCGCGGCGCGGACATCCGCAACGTCGTAAACGGACAGCGCGACCGGTCCAGGACCAGCAGTGGGCGTGCCAGCCTGACGTGGCAGCCCAATCCCGACCTGCGTTTTGACCTTGTTCATCAGCGCCTGCAAAGCCGGGGCATATCTAGCGCCCAGGTCGAAGGATCAGGTGAATTTGGAACGTTCAGCGCCTCTGATCGCGCATCGGTCGCTGACCTTGCGGGCAGGGTCGAGACCGACACGCAGATCACGACCCTCAACGCGGTCTGGGACTTTGCAGGCCACCGGCTAAGCTATACCGGCGGTCATTCCAAGGCGCGTTTCGGCACTACATCGGATAGCGACTCGGGGAACGCCTTGCTAACCACGCCCTTCGGCCGGATACCCATCGCACTGTACACGGACACGATATCAGATCAGCGCGACTGGACGCATGAAGCGCGTATCGAACGAACCGGCGACAATTTCTGGAACTATCGTCTGGGCATTTTCCGCCGGAGCGTCGAGCAGAACGTCAATGTCCTGATCGACTTCACCGGTGCCAATGGCGACTGCCGGACAACGCCGGGGCCGCTCGCCGCTTTCGGGCTGCCCTGTACCTTTGTCGATACCTCTGGCTCTCCATCGCAAATCGAAATGGGCTATTTCATGACCCATACCCTCAACCTGTCGCCTCATGACAAGGTCGAAGTCGGAGTAAGGCGTGCAGTCACGGACTCGGCAAAGGCCTGGACCGGCAGCGCGAGCTACACGCATAAGTTCAACGAGAGCCTGACGGCTTATGCGAATTGGGGGCGTGCTTTCCGGCCGGGCGGAGACGAGGAATATCTGGTCCTGTCCAATCCCCAGATCCCGGCGACCGAGTTCGGATACGATGCGGAAACGTCCAACTCCTTTGAAGTCGGTTTCAAGGGTTTGTTCTTCGACGAAAAACTCAGCATTGCTGCAGCAGTCTTCTATCAGAAGTTCAACGGCTATATTTCCAACGTCCAGGGCATCGTCTGCACCGGCAATCCCGCCGGCGTAGGGCTGATCCCAGGAACGGTCTTCGCGACGCAAGACGGCCTGCCGCCAAATGGCACCAACCCTTGCGGGACGGGATCGCTTGGTCCGACCTTCAACGGCGATGCAAGCGCGCGCGGCGTCGAATTCGATGCGCGCCTGGCGATGGCAAAGGGCTGGATGTCGCAACTGACTGTCAGCTACGCCAATGCCCATTTCGACGACGCAGAAATCCCGTGCAACGATTTCAATGGTGATGGCGAGGCTGACTCCCAAGGAATTCCTGCGGTGCAGGCAGGCCGCTACTTCAGCCGTTGCACGTCACGCGCATCCTTGGGCGGTTTGCCGAAATGGCAAGTGAGCGCCAACACGGAATATACCGCTGCCCTGTCGGGCGGCCTGGATGGCTTCGTGCGGCTGCTGGCCGATTACTCGCCAGCCGCCCGCGAGCCTGCTGATGGACGCCGCGTTCCATCTTCCTTCCAGATCGACATGTTCGCCGGTTTGCGTCTCGACAAGGCGAACGCCTCCATCGAACTCTTCGCCCGCAATCTCCTCAACGAACGGAAAAGGATGCCGGGCGGTGGCGAAATCTACAGCCTGTTCGGGGCGCCGACCGGATATTTTCCGGTGAGCATCGGACGCGGCCGCGAAGTCGGCGTACTTGGGCGGGTGTCCTTCTAATGGCCTTCATAGGACGACAAATAATGCGTGGTTCAATCTCGTCACTCGCCTTCTTGCTGATGATCGGCGGTGTCCAGCCCGGCCAAGCAGCCGCGAGCGTCGGGGCGGGGGCTACGTTGACCGTCAACGATGCCGATGGCCTTGGCCGGGTCGGCGACAAACGCCTCTCGCTGGCCGAAGCCATCCGCCTGGCGAATGGCAGCCTGACCCTTACGCAATTGAGCAAGGCCGAGCGGCGGCAGGTGCGGGGATCGCCTGGGCCTGCGGCTGCTGATCTCATCCGCTTTTCCGTGCGGGGCGATGCCGTTCGCCTTCCGGTTCAGATATTGGCCAAACCCGATCAGCCGTTCGCTCCTTTGATCGTCAACAGCCTGATGCCGATACTGCGGGACAATGATGGCGACACGATCGGCGGAAGGGGCGTGAAACTCACCAACGGCGCAGATGACATGCGCGACACGGTGAACGCTGCCCCCCTTTTCAAAGGCGCGCCGATCGGCGGACTTGGCCTTGTCGTGGAAAGCGCCAATGTCACCATCAAGGACGTGGCGTTCGAGCGGTTTGCGACGCCGCTTTCCTTCAGGCCCGCCGCTGGTAAAACGGTGCTCTCCGGCATGCGCGTGACCGGCAACAAATTTCATAATGGAGGCGGCATCACCTTCAGCGCGGTCACTACCGCAGGGGAGCGTGGCACGCTCCGCGACCTTGTCATCAGCGACAATGATTTCCGCGGGCCGCGTCAGTTCGGCGAGGAATTTCCCAGCATGCTGCACAGCGCCATGTCGATCGTGGGCGTCGACAACGGCGTCAAGGACACCAGCGCCTCCGCTCCCGACGGCGTGATCGAAGATGTGACGATTGCTCGCAACAGCGTCAAGGACTTTGCAGGCGGAGTGCATGTCATGCCGCTGCAGACGGTGTTCGCGCCCAATCGGGGCGCCCGGCTGTCGCGCCTGACCGTAGCTGGCAACGACATCGCGCTGCTCGACGAAGCGACGGACCCCGCCATCTACCTCTGGGGCGCGGTTGCCGTGAACGGCCATGCATCGGACGTATCCGTCTCTGATGTACTGGTCGAAGGCAACAAGGTCGTCGGCAACGGCTTCATTGTCTTCATCGCGGGCGTGGAAGCCTTGATGGGGGGTAAGCAGCCTCCCCGCAACATCCACATGAAGGGCATCCGTGTGCGGGGCAACCAGATCAGCCCACGCAAAAGCTGTTCCGTCGGCATCGCCACCATCGGCGGGTTCCCAGAGATGAATGGGCCGCCGGTGACGGAAATTTCCGTTAGTGACGTCGAAGTGTCCGGCAACACGGTCGCAGGGTGCGCAACGGGGCTGCTGGCCTCTCCCGTGGTCAACGTCGGCGCGCCGGGGAAAAGTACCGGCAACATGGTTCGCGGCATCAAATATGACGGAAACACCATCACGGGTGCAAAGACCGGCATATTGGTGGCCGGTGGAGCATTGATCGCGGCTGGCGAAGTCAGCGGCTCGGCCGATATCGTGCGCAACCATGTCCACGACGTTCAGGTTATGCGCAACAGCATCGATGCCAACCAGGCTGGCATATTAATCGCTGGCGGCTATGTCGCGAGCAAGGTGAAGGGTCATGTGACCGACAATGAAGTCCAGATCACCCGGATTGCTGACAACAAAGGCACAGGCGCTACTCCCCTGTGTCGGGTGGCCGACCAGTTCACCCACGGGGCCGCTCAAGCAGAGGTCCATGGCAATCACGTCATCGCGCAAGGAACCAGTTGTGGGCGATAGGGACTGGCCCGCAGCCGGACGCCCGGCGCCTGCTTCATTTAACCAGGTCTCATAAGCCCGTGCAGATCAACTTCAATTCGATATAGTCATCAACGCCCCAGTGGGAGCCTTCGCGCCCAAGGCCTGATTCCTTGACGCCGCCGAAAGGCGCGACCTCCGTGGAGATCAGTCCGCTGTTAAGGCCGACCATTCCATATTCCAGCGCTTCCGAAACGCGGATGCTCCGACCCAGATCCCGCGTGTAGACGTAGCTGGCAAGGCCAGCCGGAGTGTCGTTGGCCATCGCGATCGCTTCAGCCTCGCTTTGGAACCGTACCAGACCGGCAACCGGGCCGAAGGTTTCCTCCTTGCAAAGCAGCGCGTCGGCGGAAACATTCGCCAATACCGTGGGAAGGAAGAAATTGCCTTCGCCCTTAATCGCGTGACCGCCTGTCAGGATATGCGCCCCACGCGCCACGGCGTCGTCGACATGGGCCGATGCCTTGGCCACTGCCCGCCCGTCGATCAGCGGCCCTTGGTCCGTGGGTCCGCTCATGCCCGCGCCTACCACGAACTGGTTGACCCGTTCGGCCAGGCGCGTCGCAAAGGCGTCGAAAATCCCATCCTGAACCAGAAAGCGGTTCGCGCAGACGCAGGTTTGGCCGGTGTTACGAAATTTCGACATCAGGGCGCCTTCAACCGCGCTTTCGACATCGGCGTCATCAAAGACGATGAAGGGCGCGTTGCCGCCGAGTTCCAGGGAAACACGCTTCACTGTCGACATGCAGCGTGCCGCCAGCATTTTGCCCACGCCCGTCGAACCCGTGAAGGTGAATTTTCGCACTCGCGGGTCCGTGGTCAGGATTTCCCCGATCGGTGCTGCATCGCCGGTCACGACGTTGAATATCCCGGCGGGCACCCCGGCCTCTTCCGCCAACACGGCGAGCGCCAGTGCCGAAAAAGGCGTGAGTTCGGAGGGCTTGAGCACCATCGAGCAACCGGCGGCCAAAGCGGGTCCGGCCTTCCGGGTGATCATCGCCAGGGGGAAGTTCCAGGGCGTGACGGCGGCGACGACGCCAACGGGTTCCTTGCGCACGGCAAGACGGCGATCGGAGGCGTGGGGCTGGATCAGTTCGCCATTGATCCGGCGCGCTTCCTCCGCGAACCATTCCAGAAAAGAGGCTGCATAGGCGACCTCGCCTTTGGCCTCGGCAAAAGGCTTGCCCTGCTCCAGCGTCAAAATTGTCGCCAGATCGTCCTGGTGCGTGAGCATCAGCTCACCCCAGCGCCGCAATATGGCGCCGCGCGCTTTTGCAGCCAGCTTGCGCCAATCGACCTGAGCCCGCCAGGCGGAAGCAACCGCCTGTTTTGCTTCGTCCGCGCCCAAATTGGGCACAGCCCCCAGTTCAGAGCCGTCTGCGGGATTGGTGACGGCGATCTTCGCCGTCCCCTCGACCCACTGCCCGTCGATGAAAGCCGCTTCCTTAAGCAAGTCCGGTCGAGAGAGAGTGTGAGGGAAGGTCACGCCGCCTCCCTCGCGACAGCTGTCAGTGCCTTCTCCAGAATATTCAGGCCTTGTTCCAATGTTTCGTCCTCGACAGTCAGCGGCATCAATATTCTTATAGCCTGACCGGACTGGCCGCAGCTTAGCAATATCAGCCCATGTTCGAGCGCGCGAGAGCAGACACGCTTTGCCTCAACGCCGTCGGGCTGGCCATGTTCATCGACGATGTCAAAGGCAATCATCGCTCCGGGGCCGCGCAGGCCGGTGATCTTCACCAGATTCTTGTTCTCAGCGAACTGCGTAATCCGTTCGCGAATTCTGTGGCCGATAACATTGGCGCGGTCGAGGAGGCGTTCATCCTCGATCACATCCAGCACGGCCAAGGCTGCGGCCAGCCCGACGGGCGAGCCGCCATAGGTGCCTCCCAGACCGCCTGGGCCGATGACGTCCATCACATCAGCGCGCCCTATGACCCCGGAAATCGGAAAGCCGCCGCCCAGCGACTTCGCGACGGTAAGGAGGTCGGGCTTGATCGGCATATGTTCGATGCCGAACATCTTCCCCGTTCGCCCGAAGCCCGTCTGAACCTCGTCCGCGATCACCAATATGCCGTGACGACGACGGATATCATCAAGCGCCTGGAAAAATTCAGGCGGCGGGCTGTGGAAACCGCCTTCGCCCTGAACCGGCTCGATAATGAAAGCCGCGATGCGCTCTGGTTCGATGTCGGCCGCAAACAGGAAGTTGAGAGCCTTTAGCGTTTCCTCAATGCTGACTCCGGTGGTCGGGCTGGGATAAGGGATATGGTAGATTTCCCCCGGAAAGGGTCCAAGGCCCCTTTTGTAGGGCGAAACCTTGCCGGTCATGGCGGACGTCAGCAGGGTCCGGCCATGGAAGCCGCCCGCAAAGGCGATGATGCCGGGGCGGCCGGTGGCGGCGCGTGCGATCTTGACTGCGTTTTCCGTCGCTTCCGCGCCGGTCGTGAAAAAGATGGTTTTGGCATCGCCATCGACGGGCGCCAAAGCGTTCAGCCGCTCAGCCAATTCGATATAAGGCGGATAGGCAACCACCTGAAATGCCGTGTGCGTATATTTGTCGATCTGGTCGCGAACCGCCGCGATCACCCTGGGGTGGCGATGGCCGACGTTGAGAACCGCGATCCCACCCGCAAAATCGATATAGGCATTGCCTTCGACATCCCAGATGGTGGCGTTCTCGGCCCTGCTGGCGATAATATTGGTGGCGGTGGCGACGCCCTGCGGAATGGCTTCCTTGCGACGGGCGTTATATTCGGCGTTCCGCATCTGACGACCTTCATTGATTTCTGGAATCTGTCCTTATGCTGACACATTAGGGGATTCCGCATCCCGGAAGCAGTTGCTTTCGGCGGCCGCTTTGGTAACCTCAGGTCACCATCTACTCCTTGGCTGAACGCGATGAATTCACCATTGCCTCCTTTCTCCGCTCTCAGGGCCTTTGAGGCAGTGGGCCGATTGGGCGGTATCCGACGAGCAGCGAAGGCCCTTGGCGTAAGCCATGCCATTGTCAGCCGTCATATAAGGGGGCTGGAAGAGCGTTTGGGGGTTACCTTGCTGGACCGGGAAAGCGGGCAGCTGACAGCGGTCGGGTTCGATTATCATGGCCGTTTGGTGAAGGTTTTCAATGAATTGAGGGAAGCAACGGATGCCGTTCGGGGGAGGACTGATGGCAAGCTTGTGATATCCTGCGTCGGGGGGTTGGCATTGCATTGGCTGGCTACCCGGCTCGCAATGTCTTCGGGTCGGAACGGAATGCCGCCGGTCGATCTTCGCTCGGAAGAAGGTCTTCTTGACCTCTCGAACAACGCCGTTGATGGCGACATTCGATATATTGGCGATTGCCAGACGCTGGACCGGAAGCGTGGGGTGAGAACGCTTGAACTGGCGAGGCCGCATGTTTTTCCGCTGGCCTCGCCGATGTTCGTCTCTCGCTGGGGCGACAAGATCCGATCGGCTGAAGACCTGGCTACATTGCCGCTGATCGAGGAACGCAGCGATGTGGAATGGCGCATGTGGATGAAGGCGCAATCTATCGATCTTCCGCCGAACACCCCGACCGGCAGATACGGCCATGCCCATCTGGCGCTGGCCGCCGCGCGCGCGGGCCAAGGGATAGCGCTTGGCAATCACTATCTCATTGCCGAAGATCTTGCGGCGGGTAGACTGGTGAAGGTGGTGCCTCGTGAAAAGGAATTCGTGCCTGTGACACTGGGAGCTTATGTTTTCAGGGGTCCCGCCAATCGGTGGTCGGACCCATCAATCGTCCGTTTCAGACGCTGGCTCGCGGCGCAATTCAGTGCGGACCCGGCATATTGACGCGTCTTCAACAGGCTTGCCGGGACGCGTTTGCCTGAACATGTTTCGTTTTGAAGTCAGGGCAGTGGGAAATGTCTGAAATGTTGTCACTGGAATATCTGGCTTCCCCTGAGTGGAATGGCAAGATCGCCCAGCTTATCGCTTTGGAAGGTAAGGCGAGGGCAGAGGCGCTGTTCGACATGTTCTCGGCCGCGCTCCGATCAGACGAGATGATGTTGTTTCATTTTCGTGAAAATGTAGGACCAGAGGTCGTCGAACATCGTACGTCGAAATCTGTCAGGCAGCAGCAGATCAACGACTATAAAAACGGATTTTACCTTACCGATCCATTCTATCTTGCCATTGAGCGGTCCATCGAAAATCAGGCGATCAGTCTTAAGGACGTGGTAGATCAGGATGATTTTCAAACCAGCGATTTTTTCGTTCGGCACTATGTTGACACCGATCTTGTCGATGAGATGTGCTATTGCATGTCGGACGGGCAGGGTGGGCACATATTGCTTTCTTTCGCCCGGTCCCGTGACGCGGGGCGTTATTCGGATGAGGAATTGGAACTGGCCAAGGCGATTGCTCCGATTGTCTTCGGTACGCTTTCTTCGAGCTGGCGACATTTTGCCGACCCGAAACTATTTGCTCCTCCCTCGCCCGAAGAAGTGAAGCTGCACGACGATCTGAAAAGAGCCCGCGATAATTTTGGCCGTTCCTTGTTGACCGATCGCGAGTTCGAGGTCGTTCAGATGATGCTTAGGGGATATCCGATAGATGTGATCGCCAAACGGCTGAAAATGGCCGAGGGCACGGCGAAGGTGCATCGGAGGAATATCTACGCCAAGCTGGATATCAGTTCGATGGCGGAGCTGTTTTCGCTGTTCATCGACGTGGTTGGGGAAGTGAATGTCGGCCTGGATGCCGACCCGTTGCTCCAATATGGGCAGGCGCCCCGCAGCAACTAACTTGCCTGCGCGACTAAGCCACGCGAGAGGCGAATATGGTCCCCTGAACATCCGGTGAGGAACCGGCCGTCATCATGTTGGCTGCGCGGACGGTATTCGAAAGCAGACATGCAATGGTCATGGGTCCGACGCCGCCGGGCACAGGTGTGACGGCTGCGGCATGATCGAGCTCTGAAGTCACCGCATCACCCACGATGATGCTCCGGCCATCCTTGTCGACAATCTTGTTGATGCCGATGTCTATCACGATCGCTCCGGGCTTGACCCAGCCGCCGCGCACCAGGCGGGGACTGCCCGCGGCCACGATCACGATGTCGGCGGTTGAAACGATGGACGGCAGATTACGCGTGTTGATGTGCGTGACGGTGACGGTGCATTCTCTTTCCAGCAAAAGCAGGGCGACAGGCTTGCCGACGATGTTGGACTTTCCGATGACGACAGCCTTCAGGCCACAAAAGTCCTGCACCACACTTTCAAGCAGAAGAAGACAACCGAGCGGTGTGCAGGGGGTCAGCCCCTGAGTGCCTGTAGAGAGCCGACCGACATTCACGGGGTGGAAACCGTCCACATCCTTCGACGGGCAAATGCGGTTCAGCACGACCGTCGCGTCAATGTGCTGCGGCAGCGGTAGCTGGACCAATATGCCATGCACGGAGGGATCGATGTTCAGCGCATCGATCTCCGCCAGAAGGGCGTCCTGGGTCGTTCCGCTCGGCAGGCGCCGCTCGATCGACCTTATTCCGACCCGTTTGGAAGCCTTCAACTTGCGCGAGACATAGACATGACTCGCCGGATCATCACCCACCAGAATGACCGCCAAGGAGGGCGCTATGCCACAGCGCGTCCGAAAGGCGTCCACGTCGTGGCGAACGGTCTCCAGAATGCCCTCGGCCATCATTTTGCCGTCAATGATCTTCGCCATGGTTAGCCCACGCGATCGGCGGCGTAGCTGCCCGGACTGGCGGGAAAAACGATCGTCCGGTCGCCATTCACAAATACGCGATGATGGATGTGGGCGTGGATCGCGCGGGCCAATGTGCGGCTCTCCACATCCCGTCCGACGGATACATAATCGTCCGCGCTCTGCGCATGCGTGACGGCTATGGTTTCCTGCTCGATGATCGGGCCTTCATCCAGTTCCGCGGTGACATAATGGGCGGTGGCGCCGATGAGCTTCACGCCGCGCTTATGGGCCTGGTGATAGGGTTTCGCACCCTTGAATCCGGGCAGGAAGCTGTGATGGATGTTGATGACCCGGCCCGGCATCCTGCGGCACAGTTCGTCCGAAAGCACCTGCATATAGCGGGCAAGGACGATGAGATCGGCTTGCGTCCGCTCGACGATCGCCATCAATTCGGCTTCCGCTTCAGCCTTATTATCCTTGGTCACCTTGATATGGTGGAACGGCAGATCGTGACTCAGCACTAGATGCTGATAATCGAAATGGTTGGAGATGACGCCCACGATGTCGATCGGCAGCATGCCGATCTTCCAGCGATACAGAATGTCGTTCAGGCAATGTCCAAAGCGGGACACCATCAGGATGACCTTCATCCTGACCGTGGAATCATGAAACTCGAAATTCATATTCCATTCTGCGCCGATCGGTGTGAAACCCTCCGCCACCTCCGAAAGCGCCTTCCCTTCTTCGGAGATGAAGCTGACCCGCATGAAGAAGGTGCCGGTTTCCACATCATCGAATTGCGAGGAATCCGAGATGCTGCAGCCCTGACTTGCCAGGTAGCTGGAGATGGCGGCCACGATCCCGCGCTTTGACGGACAGGATACGGTGAGGATATCGGTCGTCACATTCTTCTCCAAAATTCTATGCCCAGTTGCCCGGCATGGGCTTCACAGCTTCGCGGTCAGTTCAGGGACGGCGGTGAAAAGATCGGCGACGAGCCCGATATCGGCGACCTGAAAAATCGGCGCGTCCACATCCTGATTGATGGCGATGATGGTCTTGCTGTCCTTCATGCCAGCCAGATGCTGTATCGCGCCCGATATGCCGACCGCGACATAAAGTTCGGGAGCAACGATCTTGCCCGTTTGCCCTACCTGATAATCGTTGGGAGCATATCCCGCATCGACCGCGGCGCGGCTGGCGCCCACGCCCGCGCCGAGCTTGTCGGCGAGGGGCATGATAATCTGTTCGAACGTCTGCGCATCCTTGAGCGCGCGGCCGCCGGACACCACTATCTTGGCGGAGGTCAGTTCAGGGCGTTCCAGCTTTGCGATTTCCGCACTCACAAAAGTGGACAGACCGGTGTCCGCCCCTATGGAAACCTCCTCAATGACAGCGGAACCGTCTGTCGTGGGCGCCATGGGGAAGGCTGAACCCCGCACAGTGATCACCAGCTTGGGATCGGTGGTTTCGACGGTCGCGATGACATTTCCGGCGTAGATCGCGCGGGTGAATGTTTTTTCTCCTTCCACGGAGAGGATTTCCGAAATCTGCATGACATCGAGCAGCGCGGCGACGCGCGGCGCCACATTCTTCCCCATGCTCGTCGCGGGCACGAGAAATGCATCGTGGTTGGTCATGAGGGCTGCCACCAGCGGCGCGACATTTTCCGGCAGCGCATGCTCGTAACAGGGGTGATCGGCCAGAAGGACCTTATCGATGCCCGCGATCGCCGCAGCCGCCTCTGCCACGCCATGGCATGCAAGTCCGACCACCAGCAAGTCGACAGCACCGAGTTTGGCGGCGGCCGTGACGGCGGACAGGGTAGCGTCTTTTACCGCGCCATTATCATGCTCGACCAAAATGAGAGTTCTCATCTCAGGCAACCCCCAGTTCCTTGATTTTGACGGCCAGAGCGTCCGTATCGGCGACTTTGATACCAGCGGAGCGCGCTGGCGGCTCGGCCAGCTTCAGAGTTTTGATATGCGGGGTGCAATCCACCCCGTAATCTGCGGGACTCTTGATCGTGACAGGCTGCTTTTTCGCCTTCATGATGTTGGGAAGCGAGGCATAGCGCGGATCGTTCAGCCTGAGATCGGCAGTGATGATCGCTGGCAGGGTGAGCCTTACCGTTTCCTGTCCACCGTCGATCTCCCGCGTCACCTTGATTGCGTCTCCATCGACGCTGATCCGGCTTGCAAAGGCGCCCTGCGGTCGGCCCAGTAGCCCCGCGAGCATCTGTCCGGTCTGATTTGCATCGTCGTCAATCGCCTGCTTCCCGAGGATGACGAGACCGGGATCGGTTTCTGCCACGATCTCTTTCAGAATCTTCGCGACGGCGAGTGGTTCGACGTCCGTGTCGGTCTCGACAAGGATGGCGCGGTCCGCCCCCATGGCCAGCGCCGTACGCAGCGTGTCCTGCGCCTTGGCGGGGCCGACGGACACGGCGATGACCTCGGCTGCCTGACCCGATTCCTTGAGGCGGATCGCTTCCTCAAGGGCGATTTCATCGAAGGGGTTCATGGCCATCTTGACGTTGGCAAGGTCAACGCCGCTTCCGTCTGCCTTGACCCTGGGCCTTACGTTGAAATCTATGACCCGCTTCACGGGAACGAGAATGCGCATGATATCCTCCCGGCGACGCTAAAGCGCCTTCAAAAAAAGGTGCAGCTGTTGTTGCGAGAATGCTGGCTTGGGCGGCTCACGCCTTGATGCGCAGGCCCTTTGGATCATACCAGGGGCCTAACTGCGCCTCCACCTCATGCCGCTTCCACGCGATCTCGACCTCGAAGCTGCTCGCTTCCAGAAACGCCTTGTCGACGCCATCCTCGTGATGGACATAACCCATCCCCAGCGAAGCCCCGATGCGATGGCCATAAGCGCCCGAAGAGATGTCGCCGACTATCCGGTCACCGATCCACAGCGGTTCGTTGTGGAAGACGAAGGGGGCATCGGGATCCTTCAGCTTGAACTGGACGAGGCGTTTGGTGAGCTTGCCTGCTTCCTTCTGACGCAGAAGCGCATCTCGGCCGATGAAGCCGCCCGGCTTGTCCAGCGCGACCGCGAAACCCAGGCCGCCCTCCAGCGGAGTATCCTCCTCGCCGATGTCATGCGCCCAGTGGCGATAACCCTTTTCCATGCGGAGGGAATTGAGGGCAAAGAAGCCAGCGTCGCGAAGTCCGAACTCCGTTCCCGCTTCGACAAGGACATCATACACATGCTGGGCGAACTCAGCCGGCATGTAGAGTTCCCAACCCAGTTCACCCACAAAGGTGACGCGGCTGGCGCGGACCTTCGCATAACCAAGGTCGATTTCCTGACTGGTGCCGAAAGGAAAGGCTTCGTTGGAGAAGTCGGCGGGCGAAATCTTCTGCAGCAGTTCGCGTGACTTGGGACCCATCACGGCCAGCATGGGCATTCCAGACGTGATGTCGACCACATGGGCATGCGCGTCATCCGGGATATGCCGCTTCAGCCAGGCCATGTCGCGGCGCTGGGAGGCGGCGATCGTGACGATCATGAAGGACGTTTCGGACAGGCGCGTGATGGTGACGTCGGCCTCGATGCCGCCCTTGGGATTAAGCCATTGGGTATAGACCAGCTTACCGACCGGGACGTCGATTTCATTGGCGGAAAGCTTGTTGAGCACCTTGAGGGCGTCGCGGCCCTCCATGAGATATTTGACATAGCAGCTTAGGTCGAAGACTGAGACATTCTCCGCCGTGTTGCGGCATTCGGCAGCAGTGTCGTCGAACCAGCTCGGCTTATGATAGGAATATTCCACTTTCGGTGTCGTTCCTGCGATGCCGAAGAAGCCGGGTCGTTCATACCCGTTCATTTCGGTCATCCAGGCGCCCTTGGCGATCAGGCGATCGTGGAAGGGGCTGCGGCGAACGTTGCGGGCGGTCTCCATCTGCAGGTTGGGCCAATGCATGCTGTACATTGCGCCCAGTGTTTCCGTCGTCCGGTCGTGAAGATATTTCTTGTTGGTCTGGAACGAGACCGTGCGACGGACATCGACATCGACCAACTCCACTGGTGGCATGCCGTCGTTGATCCAGTCCGCAAGCACCTTGCCGACGCCGCCCGAAGACAGGATGCCTACCGAGTTGAAGCCGCAAGCGGTGAACAGGCCGCGCACCTCTGGCGTTTCGCCCAGCAGGTAGCGGTCGTCGGGGGTGAAGCTTTCAGGTCCGTTGAAAAACAGCTGGATACCCGCGTTGGCTAGCAGCGGCACGCGGTTCACCGCGAGTTCGAGGATCGGTTCGAAATGGTCGAAATCTTCGGGCAGCGTATCGAAACAGAAATCGGGTGAGATGCCGTTCATGCCCCAAGGCTTGGCGTTCGGCTCAAAGCAGCCGAGCAGGAGCTTCCCTGCATCCTCCTTGTAATAGGCGTGTTCGTCGGTGACGAACATGACCGGCAGGTTGCGCGGAAGTTCCGGGATAGCCTCGGTGACGATGTAGAAATGCTCTGCGGCATGCAGGGGAAGGCTTACGCCGATTTGCGCCGCCAGATCGCGCGACCACATGCCGCCGGTGATGACAACCTTCTTCGCCCGGATTTCGCCTTGCTCGGTCATGACGCCGACGGCCTTGCCGCCTTCGACGATGATGTTCTTGACCAGGCATTGCTCAAGAATCTTGGCGCCGCCCATGCGCGCACCCTTTGCATAAGCCATCGTTACGTCGATGGGGTTGACCTGACCGTCATTGGGGAACCAGAATCCGCCGACGATGCCGTCGATATTTACTGGCGACCAGCGTTCCTTGATCTGGCCGGGGGTGACAGGTTCGACAGGCAGGCCGAAATTGCGCCCCATCGATGCGCCGCGGGCAAGCTCTTCGAGCCGTTCGGGCGTCTTGGCGAGGCGCAGCGAACCCCGTTGCATATAGCCGGTTGCCATGCCCGTCTCGGCTTCCAGCTGTCCAAACAGCTGCCCCGTATAATAGGCAAGCTCTGTCATCCGCCGATTTGCGCGGAGCTGTGTGACCAATCCTGCCGCGTGCCAGGTTGTGCCACAGGTCAGTTGCTTGCGCTCGCACAGAACTACGTCCGAAATGCCCAGCTTGGTCAAATGGTACGCTATGGAGCATCCTGCGATGCCGCCACCGATGATTACGACTTCGGCGGAACTCGGATATGACGTCATGGAAAACACTCCAGATATCTGCGATGTATCGAGTGCGCAGAGGTATTCACATGCGCATGTGAAGAGGTCGCCCGTCTCTCAAGTGATCGTCCGGCGACAGTTTGTAAGTTTTGGTCGGAGTGTTTGCCCGTCGGGCAAACTGTTTATCCGCTATTGAAACGACGCACCCATCAAGAGAAAATCTATTCTAGAGATGGCATAGTGCTGATGATGGACTGGTGTAACAATACCCCGCGCGGGGTAGTATCTGTGCAGGCGCGGCTGGGCGGAGCAGGGGCCGGGAAAAGGCAGCGCGAACGGCAAATGCGGTGGCTCTTTGCCGTCATTAGACAGAACTATGGCGTTGGTCTCTTGTGACCCCACTTCTCGCACGCCCATGCCTCCTGGGCGGCAATGGCTGAAGGTGAAGTCTGCGCCTGTAGTCCGGCATCTACTCCGATGAGGGTAGGAGCATGGCTAGCCCACGTCAGCTATGTGTCCGTCATGGCGGACGGATGGCGGGCTTTAGCGCCAAGAACTGATCCGGGACGCGGATCAAATGCGCACCTTTCCGTCTGACTTCGTGAACAGGGCAAATCTGTACATTCGTCGTTGCGAAAAAGGCGTTGGAAGAGGATGGCCAAGTGAGGGGGCATAGAGCGTGAGAGAACATGAGCTCCGCAAGCGGGTCGTCGGAGAAATGCATTTGCGGCGCTGGCCAAGGCTTTCAGCGTCGATGGAGATCGTGCAGATGCTGAACATTCTGGATGAAGGCGATCGGGCGCAGGAATGCGATTTCGTCGTTCAATTCAGCGGGAATCCGGCTTGTGTGCCCGGCGCCAGCCATGTTTCGGGAATGCTGCATGACGGGATAGCCTACACTTGGGAGCGCCACAGCGAAGCAAGCACCGTCACTCTTTTTATAGACCCCGGCCAGGCGAACTCGACGGACCACGCTGTTTCACAAATGGAAAAATTGCCGGGCGCCGCGATACGCGCAACCAGGATCCAGATCGTCGAAGACGAGGAGAAGGCTCAAACCCGCTTGGAGGATATGGCGTTCGTCGGCGATGAATTGGTATCCTGCCATGTGGGTGACGGCATTCGCATCTGGTCCGATTTTCGTATTGGTCCTGATGGATATGGCAGGCTTCTTGTAGCTGCAAACGGCGCCAGTGACGGCGACCTAACACGTGCCGTGCAGCGTTTTCAGGAACTGGGGAATTACCGTAATCTGGCCCTGATGGGCTTGCCAGTGGCCCAAGCACAATCGCGATTGCTGCACGATGCCGAAGCCAAGCTGCGAGACCTTGGCCAGATGCTGAGTCATCCAGAAGTCCGCGACGACGATCTACTGAACGAGCTGTGTCAGCTCTCGCTGGAGATCGGCGCCCTCGCCGGCGCAACAAACTATAGGATGAGTGCGACCGCAGCATATGCTCAGCTGGTTGATGAGCGGCTGGCCGAACTGGCTCCGCGGCCGATAAGGGGATGCCAGTCGCTCACTGATTTCACCCAACGCCGCTTTCTTCCGGCGGTGCGCACATGTGCGAGCTTCACCAAACGGTCGCGCCAGAGCGCCGACCTCGCGGCCCATCTTTCCAATTTGCTGAGGACCCGCATCGAAACGCGGATCGAAAATCAGAACGCAAGACTCCTGGCCTCGCTCGAACAAAACACCAGCATGACGCTGAGGCTCCAGCAGTTGGTGGAGGGATTGTCCGTGGTCGCCATCAGCTATTATGGCGTGTCGCTGTTGGGGCATATGCTTGAAGGGATAGAGCCCTTCGCGCCTGCTCTGCACGCTTCGGCGATCGTGTCCATTGCGACGCCGCTCATATTGGCTGGAACCTGGTTTTGCTTGCACCGCCTCCGCAACGCGGTGCTGCGGCAGCCAGGGGGCTAGGGCGTAAAGAAATCCAGAGCAATTGGATCGTAAAGCGCGGTAATAAAAGGGTTGGCTGCTTCCCGATGGCAAGCCAGCACTGTTCAGGCAAGCATAAGCTACCCTTCACAGGGTATTGTATAACAATTTCGTCAGCCTGATCCTCTGGGCCGTCTCAAATTTGGCGATCGGGACCGCGCCCAACAACGATCCGGGGGTTTATCCAATGGCTTATCACAATAGCTTCTATGCTTTGCAATCCTTGAGTAAAGGGCAAGATCTTTTCCAGACATGCGGCGTGCGCGCGATGCGGGCTTCGATAGCAGCGCTGGCGATCGGTATCAGCATGGTTCCTGCCTATGCTCTGGCCCAACAGGGTGGACAGGGCGCCAACGCGAGTGCTCACCAGCCCGATGGCCTGGGCGGTGACATCGTGGTGACCGCGCAGCGACGTGAGCAGCGGCTGGACAAGGTCGGCCTTTCGATCTCTGCCTTCTCGTCCGACCAGATGCAGGCGATGGGGGTCCAGTCGGCCACTGAACTGGCTTCCAAAGTGCCGGGCGTAGTGCTTGAATCGAGCGGCGGTTCGGGGCTGAACGGCAACCTGACGATGCGGGGCGTCGCGGCGACTGACTTTTCGACCAATCAGGAATCGCCCAACGCCATCTATTTCGACGATATTTACGTCAGCTCGCCCTATGAAACCAACTTCCCTGTCTATGATCTGGAGCGTGTAGAAATTTTGCGCGGCCCGCAGGGGACGCTGTTCGGTCGAAATTCCACTGGCGGCCTCGCCAATTTCATCACCAAGAAGCCGACAGAACAGTTTGAAGGATTCGTGTCGGCCACGATCGGCAACTATGATCAGAAGCGCCTGGAGGGCGCCGTCGGCGGTCCGCTGGACGACAAGACGCAGTTCCGCATTTCCGGTATGCTCGACTATTCGGATGGTTGGTGGAAGAACGCGACCGGTCCAGACACGAATGCGCAAAAATTCTTTGGCGTGCGCGCGCAGATCCAGCGGGACCTGAGCGACAATTTCAAAGCCTATTTCGCAATCTCCTATGATCGCAATCCGCGTGCAAGGATCGGCACCTATGACTCCCAGCCAGCCTATCTGGTGAATGGCACGCCGGAACTCCTTCCCGCCGACATCGATGCCTATGGGACCGGCCCCGGGAACGACGCCACGGGATATCGCGATCCCTATCCAGATGCGCGCAAGACGGCGTTCAACGCCGTCGGCTATCTGAAGAAAGAGCGTATTTCACCGACCTTGCGCCTTGAATGGAACGCCTCGGACGAAATTAGTCTTATTTCCCTTACCAATTACACAGATTTCAAATTCGCCTATGCAGAGGATTGCGATGGCACGCCCCTGAATGCCTGCTATTTTCCCAGCGGCCAGAATTTGAAACAATGGTCTGAAGAGCTTCGCGTGTCGAAAGTGGGCGACAGGTTTAACTTCACCGGCGGTGTATATTTTCTGGATATAAAACAGTCCAATTATCAGAACTATTCATTCCCTGCTTATGCTGGCACGGAGTTCGCGTTCGATGTCAGCAACGTCTTCGACCAGCATGTCCGCTCCTATTCGGCCTTCGCACAGGGTGACTATGCGCTGACCGATCGCCTGAAGCTGACCGTCGGCGGGCGGGTGCTGCACGACACCAAGAGCTTTTCTTCGCAGGTATATTATAATGAGTTGGGAGACGGGGTCACTAACACCGTCTACAATCCTCCGCTGCTTGGATATGATTTTTCGGAGGCAACTGTCGGTCGCGCCGCGAAGAAGAAAGAATGGCTGTGGAGCGGTCGCCTTCAGCTCGATTATACCGCCAGTGATGACGCGCTGCTCTATGCCAGCGTCTCGCGAGGCGTGAAGGGCAGCGGTTTCAATAGCAATGCGGGCGGGACGACTACGCTCGATCAGACGCCCTTTGGCGCTGAAACAATGATCGCCTATGAAGCAGGATCGAAACTGAAGCTATTTGATCGTGCCGTTCGCCTGAATCTCAGCACATTCTATTATGATTATTCCGACTTCCAGGCATTCCAGCTTCAGGGTCTGACATCTTTCGTCACCAACAATGATGCCTATATGTATGGTGGTGAAATGGAACTGTCTATTACACCCATGCGAGGCCTCGATCTTCAATTTGGCGTAGCAAATCTTCATACGAAAATTTACGATGTGAACACCAGCTACAGCGGCGTTATTGACCAGGGTGCGGTCAATGCACCCAAGTGGACGGTCAATGGCCTTGCTCGCAAGTCGTTCGACATCGGCAACGGCCAGCTCGCTTTCGTATATGATTTCAGCTATCAGTCGAAGCGTTACTCATCGGTCGACAACAATGCGATGAACCTTCTTCCCGCCGCTACGCTGCACAACGCTCGCGTAAGTTATTCGCGCAATGGCTTCGAAATTGCTGCGTTCGTGAAGAACTTTACCAATGCCGCAAAGCAGGTCTCCGCGTTCGATTATATCGCGCTGTTTGGAACCAGAATTGTCACCTACGTTCCTCCGCGTCGTTATGGCATTGAGCTTCGCAAAGATTTCTGACGTCCCATCTCTTCTCTGATTGGCGGCCCTCCCGGACTTGTTCGGCAGGGCCGTCTTTTTTCTGGCTGCGCGCTGCACCTGATGCCTATTCAGGACTGGGATGCATTCTCAGCTCTTGCGATTGCCGGGTCCGGTCAGCAAGTTTGAGCAGCCCCAACGCGACCGCGAGGATAGTGGCCGCGATCACGGGCATGTGCCACTTTCCCTCTCGCGCGATAAAGTTCTGAGCGACCACGAGAATGAGAAGCAGCGCTCCGGCAGCCGGTGGCATCAAATGTGCGAAGCTGGCGACGGATTCCCGGCGCAGGATCAGGATCGCGCCCAGGCTGATCAGGAAATAGGGCAGCAGCCAGAAATTGATCACGATGCTGGCCAGTGTGGTGATGGCCTCGATAGGGCTTTCGGCTCCGCTCAGCCTTATCAGCATCGGCACGATCGCGCCGATAACGCCGACCAGCAAAATCGCGCGGCGGGGGGCATGGCTTTCAGGGTCGATGATCCCGAGCGAGGCTGGCAGCATCGAATCCTGGGCCGCCGTCGCCACGATGCGGGCGGCGAAATTGAAGAACGCGATCGTCGATGCGACGACCGAGGCGCCGACCACAAGATCGAACTCGGCCGTGAGACCAGGCAGGCCCGCCTGCGCTGCAAGGACAGATATGGCGGTTCTGCCGGCGAGAATGTCGTTCATATGCGGCGCCAAAACCGAATATTGAAGCAAGGATCCCAGAGACCATGTCACCCCACATAAAAGTAGGGTGTAGGTCAGGATGCGAGGAACATTTTTCCGCGGATTCACCGTATCCGATGCGACCGAAGTCAGGCCGTCGAAACCGACATAGATCGCCATGCCCCATACCGCCCCCGCGAGTATTCCTCCGGCATCGAATTTGCTCGTGTTGAACTGATCGAAGAATCCGGCTGGATGGTTGGAGAAGGCGAGGAGCATTACCACCATGATGACCGGCAAGCTGATCAGGGCGAGCAATCCTGCGACGCGGGCGGACAAATCAGGGCCGCGATAAGCAAAAAATGCCGAGAAGGCGGAAGCGACGAGACTTAAGGCGCATTGCCAGGGTAAACTCGTCGCCTGGGGAAATCCGGTCTCGGACAGCAGGCTCGTCAGATAATATATCTCATCATTTACGATCATCGCGATCACGCCGAGATAGCCGAGCATGAGCGAGACGCCCACCACCCGTTGCCCCCAGCTGCCAAACGCGATTTCAGCGTAGGAGACGAGTGACCCGCTAACGACATACCGGCTGGCGAAAGTCGTGATCGCGCGCCCGATGAGGAGCGCGACCCCCAGCGTCATCAGCGCACTGATCCAGGAGCCAGCGCCTCCGAACTGAAGCAGCAGCGTCGGTACGCTCGCCAGACATGGCCCGACCTGCATCGCTGCGAAGCCAAGAGCTACCGCCTTTAACGGAGATAGAGCGCCGGAGGTGGCAGTGTCTTCCGTGGACGTTGTCAATGCTGGATCCCGTTTATACCAAAGGCTGATCGCTTCGGATCGAACCCTCTCACTCGTCTTGTTTTCCTGACGGCGAAATTAACGCGGATATCAGAAGCGGAATGAAATATCGGCGCCATAAGTCCGGGGTGCACCCGGTGTGGCGAGGTTGGCGTTCATGAAAGATTTGTAGTCGACGAGATAAGCATAGTAGCGTTTCTTCAGAAGGTTCTTGACCCATAGCCCAATTTCCAGGCCGGTATTTCCGATGGGCTTGGTGAGCCGACCGTTGACCAGCCAGTAGCCAGGTTGTGATATATCGGCTGTGTTGAAGGCGTCGAAATATTGAAGGCTCGAATATCGCGCGTCCATATGGATCGCGAATGCGGCGTTGGTGTCCTGAAGCAACTTCCAGTCCGCAGCGCCGTTCAGCGTCCATCGCGGCGCCGAAGTCAGCCTGTTGCCGTCGAGGACGACCCCGCTGAGCGTCAGATCCTGGAATTTGCCGTTGGTGTAGCCGATCCCCGCGCTGAGTGTCAGGTTCCGGGTGGGTGCGGCCGCCGCCTCCAGTTCCGCGCCCCATATGCGGCTGCGCGGCGCGTTCACCAGAATCTCCAGTCCCTGATCCGTCACGTCGAGGAACTGCTGGTTCTTATATTTGTAGTAATAGACTGCACCATTCAGCCGGAGCTTTCTGCCGAACAGCTCGCTCTTCGCTCCGATCTCGAAAGCGTCGAGGATTTCGGGCTTGACGATCGTGATCTCTGCGGGATCGAAATAGGCGTAGCCATTGAATGTGCCCGATCGATAGCCTCGGCTGAAGCTGGCATACACGCTGGTGTTGCTCGTAAGCCTGTAGCGCAGTGCCGCCTTGCCACTGAGATTGCGGTTGGTGAAGCGATCTTGCGGCGGTCCCTCTATGAAGGTGCTGACGCCATAAACCGGATTGCCGGTTGCAGGATCGAAATAGCCCAGATAGGCCTTATATTCATTTATGTCCGTGCGATCGTTGGAATATCTGAGCCCCGCCTGAATTTCGATTCCGTTGTCGAACTTGTAGGTCGTATGGCCAAATGCGGAAAGGCTGCGGCGCTTCATCCTGAACTGATTGGTATAAACGCATCCCGTCACATTATCGATCAGGCAGATCGGCGTGCCGCCAACGTCTTCGGAAAAGGAAGCGTAGGAATCGTAGCGGGTTGCGCTGCTGATTTTCTCATCAGACGCGGCGGCTCCCAGGAGCCAGGTGAACGGTCCCGAGCCGCGCGAAGCCAGACGAAGTTCCTGCGACCAGACACGGGCCTTGGCGTCGCTGCCATCCGCCAGAATGCCTTCAGGGCGGCTGTCGTCATCGCTATAGGCGCGAAAGCGGCCTTTGTCGTAGGTCGTTACTGACGTCATCCCGACGTCGGGACTCATGTCCAACTCAGCGCGCAGGATGACGCTGTCATTGTCAACCTTGAGATAGCCCTGGTCACCCGCATTCACATCGTAGAAGCCAAGCCCCTGATTGAAGATACCGGCAAATCCCAACCCTTCGGGGCCGACATTGGTCACCGTGTAGCCAGCAGGACGCGTGTCGGAACGGCTGCGGCTATAGCCCAGATTGAAACGGAGGCCGGGGCTGGGACGGAACGCCGTATTGATCCGGAACGCATAGCTGTCGTCGTTGGCGAAATTCTTGAGTCCCGGCTGAACCGCGTGGAGATAGCCGTCGGACTTACGGCCATCGAACGCGGCACGAATGCCGAAGACGTCTTGCACCGGCGTAAACTCGACGGCGGCGGTCAATTCCCGCAGCCCGTAGTTGCCCACCCCGGCGGTGACGAAGCCCTCCGCGCCATCGAGGTCGGGCTGAACGGTATAGATGTTGACCGCGCCGCCGGTGGTGTTGCGGCCAAAGAGCGTTCCTTGCGGCCCGCGCAACACCTCGACCCGGTCAATGTCATAGAGTTGCTGGGCGCGGAAAACACCCGCCCCCTTATAGTCCTCATCAACATACATCCCGATCGGGCCTTGCTGATGCTGCGAATAATCGACCAGCGAGACGCCGCGCATCGCGAATATCGGCTGTACTTCACCGAAGGGCGTTTGAACGGTCAGGTTCGGAACCTGGACCGCGAGTTGAGAGGCGTCGGTCAGCTTAAGATTCTGCAACGCACTGCCGGAAATCGACGTTACTGAAACGGGTAGATCCTGCATCCTCTCCCGCCGTTTTTGGGCGGTCACGATAATCTCTTCCAACTGTCCTCCCGCCGAGGCCGGAGGCGCCGGGGCCTCCTGCGCGTTCACGGCCTCCGTGGCGGTCAGTGCTGCGAGGACAAAAAGGCTGCTCGACAGCCGGAAATATTTCACCTGGCCCATCAGGACCTCCCCATTTTTCAAGAACCCCAACCTCCCTGCGTCCCAATAAGGATCTGGGCGCACCAGCGTGGATCAGGTGAAGATCCGTGCGCCCTTGTTAGTCGGCTCACGGGTCGCCTCATCGAAAATCCGGCCCAGGACATAAGGAAGATATGTCTTTCCGCCCTCAAGCCTATCGACACGTTCGACCAGGTATCCGCCGCCCCCATAGGTCATTGTAGCGCTGATTATTTTCCCTAGTTCAAGCGTATCCACCGGGTCGAAGCCATTGGGTCGCAGCGCGACGCGCACGTCGTTTAGCTCCTTCCCGTAGAGCGTGTCCCATCCATTGTTGAGCGTGACCAGGGAAGGATCACTCGCGAATCCCGATCCGTCTGGCGCGAAGTCATATTTGATGGTGAAGTAGCGGGAACGTTCGTCCGTGGTGGTTGGCAAGTCGTTGCCCAGGCTAGCCTCGATCTCGATAACTCGCGTACCGTGGCGCTCAGCCCACGCGTAAACCGTTTTGCTGTCGCTGTATATTTGGGCCGATCCGCGCTTCTTGGGATTGCCCCAGAATTCGCGGCCTGATGATACTTCATAGTCGCCGCTGACGATCTCCTGAAGGGAATATATCCCTTCGCGGCCCTCATGGACCGCCTTCATCACGATCCAGCCGATTTCCTCCTCCGCGCGAACCTCGTTTCCTTGTTGCAAGCGGCCTTTGAACGATTCGCGCATCAATCCGACGCTGATGGTGATCGTGGGATTTTCAGGAACGTCGAGGCATGGTGGCAGAACGGAGCGCGCGAACTTTGCTGTTGTTTCAAACTCGACATTTACGAAGCAGCTGTGCGTGTGGGTGTTTTCGCTATGGAAAATATCCAGGAAATTGCGAACCTGCTCTTCCGACCACACATATGACATTGAAATATTTCCTCGATATCATCACTGGATTTCCCGCACCTCGAATCTCCAGAAGGTGCGTTGGCTTGAAAAGCTGTCACAGCTTTGAGGATGTCGTTAGCCGTTTTCCGCAAGCTGTTGCGGGGCGAGTACGAATGTGCCAGCCTGATGCAATTGGGATAGGGGTGCGCGACCGCGCATCGCCCGCGAATTGAAGCGCGTAAATGGACGAATTGGATAGCATCGGCTGGCCTCACATCCGTCCTGCAAGGGGACGCGATCTGCCTTTGCCGTTGCCCCGGCGTCCTACATCCTTTCCCGACGAACATGCCGAAATCAAGGAGATGAACTGGCGCACGCAATATGTGCAGCTGTTGCCTGGCCTTTTTGAGGGCGCGCTCTTTGACATGGAAATGGCTGGCGTAACGGTAGGGCTGGAAGAATATAACCTGCCGATGGAGGAGATGTTCTGCGCGCCCCCCGGCAAATTCTTCTATTTCCGGGCGCGCTCCAATGGCGAGGCATTTTGTGAAGGGCAGGCGCTGAATGGAGAATTCGGACTGATATGCGCCGATGAGGCGTTACTCCACTTTCTGGTGCGCGGCGATTATTCCGGCTTTTATGTAGCGATAGACCAGGATTTGCTCGACGTTTTGCTGGCCGATTTCGACTGGCGGACATATTTCAAGGTCAGAAAATGGATTTCGGTGTCAGCGGAGCGCACAGCCATGCTGGACGTAGCCGTTTTTGATCTTCTGAAATGTTTGTCGGCCGATCCGCGCAACGCTGAACTGGTGGATCGGGGTGAGAATGTGGCGCTCGCGGCTGGAGCCGTCGTGGCTGACCTGGACATTCAGGCGAGCAGCAGGCCCTCGCTCGACACACGAACCTATCTCTTTCGAAAAGCGCGTGACTATATCCTGGACAGGATTACCGAAGACTTCAGCGTCGCAGAGCTTTGTGAAGCTTTGCGTGTCAGTCAGCGCACCTTGGAATATAGTTTTGCCGATATCACAGCACTAAGCCCGAAACGATATATTCTGACGCAAAGGTTGAACCGTGTACGTTCAGATATTCTCGCACAAGGTGCCAGGACCGACGTGCTTGATCTGGCGTATAAATGGGGCTTCCACCATCCGAGCCGCTTTTCCCAGCAGTATCGGCGTCATTTCCACGAACTTCCTTCTGCTACCAAAGGCCGCTTGATCGGCCGTCTCGGCAATGCAGAGAGAGGGAGGGTGTCCAAGTGAGAAAAAGGCCGAGGAACTTGGCCCCATGGACTCGCTGCCTTTGCCGAAGGGCAGAGCTTCGGTGATACCCTCGCAGAGGTATTGCCGATCAACGTCGCCACCGGCACCATCGGACGAATAAGCTATGGTTGTCTTCTAGTTGCTAATAGAAGTGGCCTTCCAGCAGCTGTAGCAATTTTCGCGGCCTTGAAGGCGCGCAATCTTAAAAAAGAACAGAGTTTTCATAACTTTGAAGCTAGAGGATCAGGCGGCGCGTGAACACAATGGATTTGTTCAAGCTCGATGGGAGAGTGGCTCTCGTAACGGGAGGTGCGCGCGGTATCGGCTTTGAGCTTGCTACGGCCCTGTCGCACGCTGGCGCGATTGTTTACTGTGCCGATATCGATGGTGCTGGCGCTGAAGAGGCGGCTGAACGGATTGCCGCGGATGGCGACTGCGCCGCCCATGGAATACAGGTGGACGTGTCTCAGGAGGCGTCGGTCGCCAGCATGGTTGATGCCGTCATGAAACGGCACGGACGCCTTGATGTCTGTATCGCCAATGCAGGCATCGCTGAACCGAACCTTCCCATATCGTGGGAGGACTATACGGCCGATCTCTGGCGTCGGCTGATCGATGTCAATCTGTCGGGTGTCTTCTTCACCGACATGGCGGCGGCCAAGGCCATGAAGGGTCGTGGCGGAGGCTCCATCATCAACATCGCGTCCATCGTCGGCGTGACTGCTGACTCGCAATGGGGCTGCATCGGCTACGCGGCGGCGAAGGGTGGGGTCGTGCAGCTTACGCGCCAGTTGGGGGCCATGCTGGCTCCCGAAGGCATCCGGGTAAATTCGATAGCCCCCGGTTATGTCGCCACAGGATTGAGCGAAGGCGAGCAGCTGGATCATCCCGATCCAGAAGTTCGCCGCCTCCAGGCCGAACTGTTGGCTCGCACGCCGATGAAGCGCTACGCCCAGCCGCAGGAACTGCGGGGCGCGGCTCTCTTCCTGGCGTCCGAAGCCTCATCCTACTGCACGGGCTACACCTATGCCGTCGATGGGGGCTGGCTCGGTGCGTGATCATGGGTGCGGGAGTGAAGAGCAGGCGAACTTCACCATAGTCTTTCTGGGAGTATTTTGATGTCGGGGTTCAAGCCATTTGCGGACTATAGCAACCATATTCTGGTGAACGGAGAGCTGCGGCGGAGTGCTTCGACGACTGCGCTCGATGTGATTGATCCTGCTACGGAACAGGTGGTTGCGAGCGTGTCGGACGCGACTGACGCTGAACTCGATCAGGCGGTCGCGAGCGCGAAGCAGGCGCAGCGCGCATGGCTCAAACTTTCGGCGCTGGAACGTACCGAAGCGCTTCATAAGGTCGCGCAGGCCATTGAGGACAACCGGCCGTTGCTGGCTGAATCGATGACTCGCGAAATGGGCAAGCCGTACAAGGAAGCCTTCGACGAGGTTACATGGTCCGTATGGGCATTCCGCTACTATGCCGAAGTGTCCCGGCACGATCATGGTCGTGTCGTTGGGCCGGTCGTGGGCGGCCATATGAACCTGGTCACCAAGCATCCACTTGGCGTCGTTGGCATCATCATGGCGTTCAACTTCCCCTACTGCCTCTATTCCTGGGAAGCGGCTGCGGCGCTCGGTGCTGGGAACGCCGTGATCTTGAAGCCGTCCGACCACACATCGGTCTCGTCGCTCCTGTTCCTCAAGACGATGATGCCGCACTTGCCGCCCGGCCTGATCGGCCTCATCACGGGTGGCGTTCGCGTCGGCACCGCGATGGTCGCGCATAAGGATATTCATGGCATCGCCTTCACTGGCAGCGTGGGCGCGGGCAGGGCCGTCGCGAAGGGATGCGCCGAAAATTTCAAGAAGGCTCTGATCGAAACGTCGGGCAACGATCCGTTCATCGTCATGCCGTCGGCCAATCTCGACATTGCCGCGCGCGCCGCCGTCTTTGCCGCCAATCTCAATGCGGGTCAGGTTTGCACGTCGGGCGAGCGCTTTTATATCCATCAGGACATCCACGATGCCTTCATCGACAAGGTGGTCGGACTGACGCGGAAGATCCGTATCGGCAACGGCCTGGACAAGGTCGATATGGGTCCGATGGTGTCGGAGCGCGAACGGAGCCGCTACGAAGGACTGGTCTCGCGCGCGATCGAGGCGGGAGCCCGGGTGGCGACCGGCGGCGCCCGTCCGTCTCACCTCAACGCTGGCTACTTCGTCGAACCCACGGTCTTGACGGAGGTCCAACCGGACGCCGAAATCCTGAATGTTGAAAGCTTCGGTCCGGTGATGTCCGTCTGCCGCGTCGCTGATTTCGACGAAGCGCTCACGCTCGCCAATCGGTCGGACTATGGCCTGGGATCGACGGTCTACACCACGGACCTTGGTGAAACGCATCGCGCCATCGAAGAGCTTGAAAGCGGCATGACCTGGATCAATGCCCCGCTGATGGACAATAATGCTGCGCCTTTCGGTGGTCGCAAGATCTCTGGCATGGGTAGCCAGCTAGGAGCGGAGGGGCTGGACCAGTTCCGGCACTCGAAGATGGTGATGATCGATCCGAGCTGCTCGTCTCATGATTTCTGGTGGTTCCCCTATGCAGATGCGGAAGCGTTTGGCGGCGAGAAGTGAAATCCAATTTTATTTTAAATTCATGAAAGAAATTACAGAAAGGCTAGTCAATGAGCTTCGTCAAAACAGACCAGGAAGTCGCAGAAATTGAGAGCTTGCTGTCGAAGGGGCAGTTTACGACAGAATCCCTGACGATTGAGTTCAAGACCACGCAGGAATTTCTGCGTAAGGTCCTCCCGCCCTGTTTCGATCTTCCCGACGAACCGATCGCCTATGCCAACGTGTCGCATTGGCAGTCGGCGCTTTGCGGCGAATTCGACTGCGGCATCATCTATCTGTCGTGCAAATATAAGGGTGAAGCTGGCACCACCATGCTGACCTTGTTCGTCAGCGGCGATATGCCTGTCACCATCGGGCGTGAGATGTGGGGTGAAGGCAAAAAGACCGGTAATGCTCGCCTGTATGTCGATGGTCATGAAGTTTACGCCTATGCTGAACGCAACGGTGTGCGCCTGATAGAAATTCAGGCCGAACTCGGTGCTGACCTTGGCCCGGCGCAAAACAACGTCAAGGATTTCGAGCTGAAGGCGCAGCCGCACACGACCGGCAAGGGCTTCCAGAACAAGGTGGTTTTGAGCTGCCTTGATACGGCGGAGGACTTCCGTGTCACGCGGCAGGGCACGGGCATGCTCAAGCTCGCCGGCACTGCGGTCGATCCGCTCGACACCATACCGGTGGTCGAAGTGGGCGGTGTTTCCTATGGTGAAGGCGCCTCCTGCTGGACCATACCTTTCTGGGAAGAACTGGATGACGGTCATGACTATCGTCCGTATATCTACGGTCAGAAATATGACGACTTCCGGTTGTTCAACAAGGCTCGCCGCTTCATCAGGTAAGAAGGGAGGCGCCTTGGACATCGTGCAAAAGTGGCCGCCGGTTTTGCGCGAGCCGAAACAAAATTAGCGTGGCGGGCTGCGTCTGATTTGATGCAGCCCGTTCTAAGCCCCCGCGCTGACGGACGCCGAACGGAGTGATCAGGTGATAGAGAAAAAGCCGACCGTGACCTCTGCTATCAGATCGTCTTGGCCATCAGAAACCGTTGATGCTGATTCCGGTGTAGGGATGGTCTTCTCCTTCATGGGCGCGGCAATGGCGGTCGATCCAGTCAGGGCGCGGATCATGGTACGCCTGCCCAGTCAGCTGTGTAGCGCGGGATTCTTGACCTCCCACGAGTAAAAGGAAGGGCCTCGATGGAAATTTCAGTAGTCACCGGGGCAGGCTCAGGCATCGGCGCTGGCGTCGCCATGAAGCTTGCCGCACGCGGGAGCTTCATCGCTCTGGCCGACCGAAATGCCGATGGAGTCAGGGGGACGCTTGAGCAGATCGAACGCGCTGGCGGACAGGGCATAGCGGCGACTGTTGATGTGACCGACGAAAATCAACTTGCCGGTTTCATCCAAAGCGTCGCGAAGGATTTCGGACGGCCCTCGACCGCGGTCGCCTGTGCGGGCATCGCGGCGACGGGCACGGTTGTAGATATGTCGGCCGAGCTGTTTCGGAAGATGATCGACGTCAATGTTACAGGCGTGTTCCTCTTCGCAAAAGCAATCATCCCATTCCTGGAGAATGGGGGTGGAACTTTCACCGCCATCGCGTCGGACGCTGGCCTGAATGGCTTCCAGGGCTATGCCGCCTATTGCGCGTCGAAGCACGCCGTCGCGGGACTTGTAAAGAGCATGGCGCTGGACCACGGCCCGAAGGGCGTTCGCTGCAACGCCATTTGCCCCGGATATGTTGAAACGCCGATGCTCGATCAGTTGCTGGCGGAAATTGGTTGGGCATTCGACGATGCGGAAAAGGCGGTGCCGTTGGCGCGTTTCGCGAAGGTGGATGACGTGGCCAATCTTGTCGATTTCGTATCGTCAACCCTAGGCGGATACATCAATGGGGCTCTTATCCCGATCGACGGCGGAGGCTCTGCCGGCCCCTTTGCGCCCGCGTGACGGCTGGGGTGACTACGGTCTATCGCGGGTGGACGCACCACGGATCCGCTTCCTGAGCAACGCGCTCCCCGCTGCATCCGAGCCATGCACCTGAAAACCGCCTTCGCGATCTCCAAACCAATGGCGCGGATGTGCTCCATGGACGACTTCTGATCATAAGCACTCGACGAACCTGTCTTGGCACAAGACGCCGCCAGGGGGGGGGTGGAGGTCCTAGCCGGACGTCACCGGAAATTTAGCCGCCGATCATCCGTCGATTTATGCTATGAAACCAGACGCTTGCTGGACGCTGCTGGACGCACTTGGCGTCAGAAAGTGGTGCCCAGAAGAGGACTCGAACCTCCACGACCTTGCGATCGCCAGCACCTGAAGCTGGTGCGTCTACCAATTCCGCCATCTGGGCACGGGGTAGGACGGCGCGATTAGCCGTTGCTCCTTACCCTGTCAATTGTGCAGGCCGTTATTTTTCTTCTGTTTTGGATTTCGCTGCGCCTGCCTCTAAGGCAGGGCGGACTTTACGCCCTTAACGCCCGTGGAGAACCCGATGGAGCCTGCAAAAGCCAACCCGCCGCCATCCTTGTTCGCGTGCCCTGACGGTGGTCGGCTTGCCTATCGCCACCGCACGGGCGACGGGCCTACACTTGTCTTTCTGCCTGGCTACATGTCCGACATGGAAGGTGGCAAGGCCGTAGCCCTGGACGCATGGGCTGCCGGATCGGGCCGGGCGATGCTGCGGTTCGATTATGGCGGCAACGGCGCCAGCGAAGGACGGTTCGAGGATGGCACACTCGCCACTTGGCGGGACGATGCGCTGCAACTGATCGACGCGCTGGTCCATGGGCCGGTGGTGCTGGTCGGGTCGTCCATGGGCGGCTGGCTGGCGCTGCTGATCGCGCTTGCCCGGCCGGACAAGGTGGTGGGGCTGGTGGGCATAGCCGCCGCGCCGGACTTTACCGAATGGGGCTTTACCGATGCTGACAAGGCGCTGCTTGCGACGGAAGGGCGCATTGTCGAGCCGACCCCCTATGGCGACCAGCCCTATGTGACGACGCTGGCGTTCTGGCAGTCCGGGCAGGCGTTGCGCCTGCTGAGTGGAGAGATCGCCATTTCCTGCCCTGTCCGCCTGCTTCAGGGGCAGGAAGATCGCGACGTTCCCTGGCAGACGGCGCTCCGTATCGCGCAGCGGCTACGTTCATCGGATGTGCAGACGCTGCTGGTTAAGGATGGCGACCATCGCCTTTCCCGCGACGCGGATATCGCCCTGCTGATCCGTACTGTCGCCAGCCTTTTGGACAGTTTTTAATGGCCTTCCTTCTGCCCCTGCTGCTGCTGACGCCGCAAGCCTATGATCCTGAAATTGAGGCAGTGATGACCCGGCGGCAAAGGGAAGCGGCTGTCGCCCGTTCTGCATCCACGCCGCCACCGCCTGCCGCAGCAGCGGACGGGCGCATTCCCGTACCGGAAAAATTTGCCAGGCCGTTTCAGGCATGTCTCGATCAGGCCGTCGATTCTCCTGAACAGGCGGTTGCCTTTGCCCAGAAGTGGCGGCTGGAAGGCGGCAGCTTCTACGCGCGTCACTGCATGGGGTTCGCCTATGCCAGGGCGGAACGGTGGCCCCCCGCCATCGTCGCCTTTGAGCAGGCGGCGGAGGAAGCGGAGCGTGGCGGCGAAATGGCGCAAAGCGCACGGCTATGGGCGCAGGCAGGCAATGCGGCGCTGGCGGGCGGCGACGCGGCAAAGGCGCGTACCAGTTTTGACGCCGCCCTGGCGCGTGGTTTGCCCGATGGCATAGAAAAGGGCGAACTTCACCTCGACCGCGCCCGTGCTCTGGTCGCGCTGGGCGATGTTGGGGGCGCGCGGGAGTCGCTGGATGTCGCGACACAGCAGGCCGCGCAGGACCCCCTTGCCTGGCTTTTGTCGGCGACCTTGGCTCGCCGCACGGGTGAAATGAAACTGGCCCAGGCCCACATCGCGCGCGCCGTGCAGTTGTCGCCCGATGATGCGTCGGTGGCGTTGGAGGAAGGCAATATCGCCATTCTCACCGATCATGAGGATGTCGCGAAATCCGCCTGGGAACGGGCGGTGAAGATCGCCCCGGCGACCCCGGCCGGGAAGGCTGCAGCCGAAAGCCTTGCGCGACTGGCGGGTCAGCCCAGGCGCTGACAATCGACCGGGCGGGTTCGCTCCGGGGAACCTTGGCCCCATCCTCCCGTTGGCCCATCATCATGGCATTCGGGAAAGGATATTCGAAATGCAAGGTAATCGAGGAAAGATTGCGGCCATCGGCCTTCTGATGATGGGCGCCTTGTCGCTTGGCGCCTGTTCGCATGGGGCGACGCGCGGAGGGTTGATCGGCGGCGCGGGCGGTGCAGCGGTGGGCGCTGTCACCGGGGTCGGCGCGGTAGAAGGCGCTGTGGTCGGCGGGACCGCTGGCGCGATTATCGGCGATGATGACTGATGAAGGACCGCGTGGAGCGATGGAAGACGGCATCGCTCCACGCCGCAATGATTAGTTCAGATAAAAGTCGACCGTGGTGACGACGCGCACCTTTTTATAAGGGGTGTCGCTTGCCCCGTCGGTTTCGCCGTCGCGCGCGTCGATGGAAAAATAGCCCTGGGTCGCGCTCTTGATGCCACCCACGCTTGCGCCGCTGTCGCGTGCAAATTGCTCTGCGGCGGAGCGCGCATCCTTGGTCGCGGCGGCCACCATCGGCGGCTTGACGTCGTTCAACTTCGTAAAGCTGTAACGCATCCCCGACCCTTCCTGCAGCGTGACGCCGCGCCGGACGAGGTCGAACTGCTGGGCGACCGCGCGCTGGGCCTTGGCGATGTCGTTGGTTCGCAACAACATCCGTTGCGTGATTGTGATCGTGTTCACGCCATTGTTGATATATTGGTTGACCCCTGCGCCAGTGGGGGTCAACGCCTGGGCCGGGAAACCCAACCCGGCGAAATAGGCCTTCAGTTCCTTGGTGTTGTTGTCAATCTCTGCCCGTACCGTGGGCAGGTCGAACCCGGTGGCGGAATAGCTGATCGACCAGGTGGCAAGGTCGGCGGTGACGTCGCGCTCCGCCAGGCCACGCACGGTGACCGAACGGTCGGCGGCTCTGGCGCGCTTCAATCCGTCGCCCAACAGATAGCCGCCGCTCACGATCCCGAAGGCCAATAGTCCGGCGCAGCCCAGCAGCACCTTGTCGCGCAAGTCCAAACCCATGTCCGTCTCCTCTTCCTTCACCGCCCATGCCACCCTATCTTGGACGCATTGCTGACAGGCCTGAGATGAACCGTTGCTGGACGGCGACGAATGGAGCAAAAATTGACCAAATATCTCCACACGATGATCCGCGTGACCGATGTTGACCGGACGGTGGCCTTCTTCAACATGCTGGGGCTGGAGGAACAGCGGCGGATCGATAACGACCAGGGGCGCTTCACTCTGGTCTTCCTCGCCGCGCCGGGTGACGAACATGCTCAGGTGGAACTCACCTATAACTGGCCGCCCGCCGACGGCAGCGCTCCTGAACGCTATGAAGGTGGGCGCAATTTCGGTCATCTGGCCTATCGCGTCGACAATATCTACGATGTCTGCCAGCGTTTGATGGACGCGGGGGTCACGATCAATCGGCCCCCACGCGACGGGCATATGGCCTTTGTGCGCACGCCGGATAATATTTCGATAGAGCTTCTGCAGGACGGCTATCTCGACCCTGCCGAACCCTGGGCGTCCATGCCCAATAGCGGAGTGTGGTAAACCATGCTGGAGGTGGTCCGCATCCCGGTGCTCAATGACAATTATGTCTGGCTGATGCATGATCATGCGGGCGGCGATACCGTGGTTATCGACCCCGCCGTTGCTGACCCGGTGCTAGGGCAAGCGGCGGAGCGCGGCTGGACCATTGGACAGATCTGGAACACCCATTGGCACCCCGACCATGTGGGCGGCAACGCGGCGATCAAGGCGGCGACCGGCTGCACCATCACCGGCCCCGCGACGGAGGCGGGAAAGATCGGGACACTCGACCGGCTGGTGGGGGAGGGGGACAGCGTGCGCATCGGCGAACATGTCGCCACTGTGCTGGAAGTCCCCGCGCATACCGCTGGGCATATCGCTTATCATCTGGCGGCTGAGCACCTGCTGTTTGCTGGCGATACGTTGTTCGCCATGGGATGCGGTCGGCTGTTTGAAGGGACTCCTGCCCAGATGTTCGCCAATATGCAGCGCTTCGCCGCGTTGCCGGACGATACGCTGGTCTATTGTGCGCATGAATATACGCAGGCCAATGGCCGCTTTGCCATGACGGTGGAGCCAGAAAACCGCGCGCTTGCCGATCGGATGGCTGATGTCGATATCGCGCGAAGCCGGGGCGAAGCGACAGTGCCCACGACCATCGGGCAGGAACGGGCCACCAACGTCTTCATGCGCGCCGCCGACGTCGATCAGCTGGCCGCGCGACGTGCGGCCAAGGATACCGCCTGACGGTCAGGCGTTGAAACCGCGTCGCTCCAATGAAGCGATTTGCAGGAGAATGGCCATGCGTGGATGGATATTATTGGCGCCCGCGATGCTAGCCGGTTGCGCGGGCAGCATGGAACGGCCTCAACTGACCGAAAGGCAGGCGGCAAGGCTGGAAAAAGCGCTTGAGGGCAAGGTGCCCGGCGAACCGGTCAGCTGTATTCCAATCCGTCCCCAAACCAACATGACCGCGATCAGCGGCAGCGTGCTCCTCTATCGGGTCAGCGGTCGGCTGATCTATCGCAACGACCTGATCGGCAGCTGCCCGGGCCTCGCCCGTGGCGACACTCTGGTGGTCAGGCCTGTGGGGTCGCAATATTGCCGGGGCGACATCGCTCGCAGCGCGGACCTGGCGGTTGGCATGGTCACCGGCTCATGCGCGCTTGGGTCCTTTACCCCCTATCGGACGCCCGGTCGCTGAGCAGCAGGGGTTGAACCCTGGTAAAGCGCGTCCAGTCGATCCTGATAGCGCGCGCGAATGACATGACGCCGTATCTTCATCGACGGGGTCATTTCCTCATTGGCGATGGTGAACGGCTCGTCCGCCAAGATGACGCGCCGCACCCGTTCCGTCACCGACAGGTCGGCATTGACCCGCTCAACGGCTGCGCGCAGGGCTGACTGATATTCGGGGTCGGCGCCGGCCTGGTCCGGCTCCTGCCCCCGTGCCGCCGCCCATTCGCGTGTCCATTCGGCATCCGGCACGATCAATCCGACCAGATGCGGCCTGCGATCGCCATAGACCATCGCCTGCCCGATTTCCGGTTGCAGCGTCAGCATGCCTTCGACTTTCTGCGGCGAAACATTGTCGCCCTTGTCGTTGACGATCAGGTCCTTTTTCCGGTCGGTGATGCGGATGCGCCCGCGATCGTCAAACTCGCCAATGTCGCCGGTGTGCAGCCAGCCGCCCTTCAGCGCCCGCTCCGTATCCGCTTCGTTGCGCCAATAACCGTGCATGACCAGTTCGCCGCGCACCAGAATCTCGCCATCGGCGGCGATCCGCACCTCCACCCCGTCAAGCGGCGGCCCGACCGTGTCCATGCTGATCCCCGCGCGCGGCCGGTTGCAACTGATCACCGGCCCGGCCTCTGTCTGTCCATAGCCCTGCAGCAAGGTCAGGCCCATGGCGTCGAAGAACAGGCCGACATCGGGGTTCAATGGCGCGCCGCCCGATACCAGCGCTTTCATCCGTCCGCCAAAGCGGGCGGCGATCTTGGGCTTTAGCGTGCGCGCCAGCAGCGCCTTCATCGGCAGGTCGGCGATCGATTTGCGGCCCTGCTGCTCCTTTGCCGCGATCCTTAGCGCCTGCGCCATCAACCAGGTGGGGAATTTGCCCTGCTTTTCGACGGATTTCATGATCCGGGTCCGCAGCACCTCGAACAGGCGGGGGACCACGACCATGATCGTGGGCCGCGCCTCTTCGATATTGCTGGCCAGCTTTTCCAGCCCTTCGGCATAATAGATCTGCCCGGCCAGCATGATCGGAAGGAACTGGCCGCCGCTATGTTCATAGGCATGGGACAACGGCAGGAAAGACAGGAAGACCTCGTCCCCCCAACCGAAATCCTCCACCACCAGCCTGCCTGCGCCTTCGATGTTGCACAGGATCGCGCCATGATGCTGCATCACCCCGCGCGGCGCGCCGCCAGTGCCGCTGGTATAGATAATGCACGCCAGGTCCGGCCGATCCGCCGTCTGTTCGGCGGCGCAAGCGTCAGGGTCGGCGATATGGGCCGCGATCAGGTCGCTCCACAAATGGCAGGAAATGTCGCCCTGTCCGCCGCGCAGTGGTTCCATGCCGATGACGAAACTCGCCCGCGACCGCAGCACCGCGGGCATCAACGCCTGCGCCAGCTTCGCCGTGGACACGATTACCGCCCGTGCTCCGCTGTCGGTCAGGATATGCTGGTGGTCGCGCGTCGTATTGGTGGTGTAGGTCGGCACCGTCACGCACCCCGCCGCCATGATGGCAAGGTCCGCGATACAGAATTCGGGGCGGTTCTCGCTCACCAGCATGACGGCATCGCCCGGTTTCAGGCCCCGCGCCTTTAATGCAGCGGCCAGCGAAGCGACCTGATGCGCGACCTCGGTCCAGTTGAGCGACTGCCAGCGGCCATCGACCTTGCGCCACAGGAAAGGCAGGTCGCCCTTTTCCCTCGCCCGCGCAAAGAACATCGTCACCAGATTGGGGAACCGTTTGATCGCCTGCAACCCTGCCTCCTGGACCCGGCGCGCCCGCAACGCGCCATTTTGGGGGCAGGCTATAACGGCGCGCTGCCGTAACGGCCATGCTTTTTCCGCGCGCCCTGTTCAATCCGGCCAATCGAATTTTCAGCCGGACCCTGTCAGCCGAACAGGCCGTCCTGCGTGCCCGCAGGCGGGTTCAGCCCCAGATGCTTCCATCCCGGGCCGTTCAGGCAACGGCCACGCGCGGTGCGGGCGATCAGGCCCAGCTGGATCAGATAGGGTTCGATCACTTCCTCGACCGTGTCGCGCGGCTCGGACAGGCCCGCGGCCAGCGTCTCCACGCCCACCGGGCCGCCACGATAGATGTCGGCGATCATCATCAGGTAGCGCCGGTCCATCAGGTCCAGCCCCAACTGGTCGACCTCCAGCCGACTGAGCGACGCGTCGGCCACCTTTGCGTCCACCGCCTGCGCCCCTGCGACATTGGCAAAGTCGCGGACGCGCCGCAGCAGTCGTCCGGCAATGCGCGGCGTGCCCCGCGAACGCCGCGCGATTTCGACCGCGCCATCGGACGTGATCACCAGGTTCAACAATCGCGCCGCGCGGCGAACGACCAGTTCCAGCTCATCGACCGTATAAAATTGTAGCCGCACCGGAATGCCGAAACGGTCACGCAGCGGCGTCGTCAGCAATCCCTGCCGCGTCGTCGCGCCGACCAGCGTGAAGTGGGGCAGGTCGATGCGGACGGATCGGGCGGATGGTCCTTCCCCGATCATCAGGTCCAGCGCCCGGTCCTCCATCGCTGGATACAGCACTTCTTCCACCGCTGGATTGAGGCGGTGGATTTCGTCCACGAACAGCACGTCGCCTTCGTCCAGATTGGTCAGCAGCGCGGCCAGGTCGCCCGATTTGGCGATGACCGGCCCTGAAGTCGCGCGAAATCCTACGCCCATTTCCTTGGCGACGATCTGCGCCAGCGTCGTCTTGCCCAGGCCAGGCGGTCCAAAGAACAGCACATGGTCCAACGCCTCGCCCCGCGCCTTCGCTGCCTCGATAAACACGCGCAAATTGCCGCGCGCCGCTTCCTGCCCGATAAATTCGCTCAAGGATTTGGGGCGCAGCGCCGCATCGACATCTTCGACGCGACGGGTGGACGCGATTAGCCGTTCCTCGCTCATTTCGACGCCTTGCGCAGCGCCAGCCGGACCAGCGCGTCAAGCGTCGCGCCTTCGCCCAGCTCTTCCTCCGCTGCAGCAACGGCGCTGCTCGCCTCCGCCGGGCGGAAGCCCAGATTCTGGAGCGCCGAAATCGCGTCCGCGCCATGGCCGTTGATCAGGGATGGCGCGACGCCACCGCCAGCCAGCGCGCCGGAAGCCCCCGGCGCAGCGCCGATCTTGTCCTTCAGCTCATTGACGATGCGCAGGGCCAGCTTGGGACCCACACCGTTCGCCCGCGCCACCATCGCCTTGTCGCCGGTCGCCACGGAACGATGCAGTTCAGCCGGTTCCAGCGCGGACAAAATCGCCAGAGCCACGCGCGACCCGACGCCCTGCACGCCGACCAACAGGCGGAACCAGTCGCGTTCCTCCCCACGTGCGAAGCCGACCAGGCGGATGGAATCGTCGGACACCAGCATTTCGGTATGCACCGTCACCGCTTCGCCGACTGGCCCCAGCGCCGCCAGCGTGCGCGACGACGCGCCGACAAGATAGCCGACCCCGCCCACATCGATGATGGCATGGTCGGTTCCGGTGCTGTCCAGCCGCCCTTTGAGTTTAGCGATCATGCCCCGTGCCCTTTGGTCATGGTCTGTTCTTTACAGCGTCTTGGGCCTCGCGCCAGCTAAAAGCGCGCGGCCACGGCACCATTTGGCGCGTCGCGCGTAGTGCTGCCCTGTTCCCCATCACCAAAGGACATTAAGGTCGATGACGATGCAAGCGCCGATGCTGTCGCCACAGGATTTCGCCAACCCCGCGATCCGGCTGGCGGGCTATGTCGATCATGGCATGTATATCCATTTCAAGGAAAGGCTGGCCGCCGCGCCTCAGGACGGGCTGGTCGTGGTGGAAATTTCCACGCTGGGCGGCGACCCTGAACTCGCGCGGATGATGGGTGAGGATATTCGTTTCCATTCGGAATTGCGTCCTGAATGTCGGCTCGTTTTCCTGGGCAAGACCGCCGTCTATTCCGCGGGCGCGACGTTCATGGGCTTTTTCGCGACGGAAAACCGCTATCTGACGCGCGGCACCCGCCTTATGATTCATGAACGCATCATCACGCGCGACATCCGCCTGCAGGGCCCGCTTTCCACCTGCATCGCCCCGCTCAAGGCCGCGCTGAATGAAATTGAAGCGTCGATCACGATCCAGAATGAAGGGTTCGCCAACCTGATCATGGGGTCGCAAGTGACATTGGACGAAGTAAAGAAGCGCGCACCGGAAAACTGGTATCTCGAAGCGAATAAGGCCGCTGCGCTGGGGCTGGTGACGGCTGTTCTTTGAACGGGCAGGGGCAGGGCGCAGTCCTTCACCGCTTGCTTACCATTTTCGCGCATAAGCGGCCGTCATGCGAAAGACAGCCGATCCCTGCCCGCCTTCCGCCGTCGGCCATGGCGTGGGCCTTGTCGGCCTCCTGGGCCTCGGACTCTGGACGGTCGTGGCCCGTCACTACGGAATGAACGGCCCCTATGCGGGCTTCGCTGCCGTTATCGCCTGTGGCCTGCCGATGGTGCTCTGGTCGCTGCTGGTGGACAAGGTGCATCGCAATGCGTCGACCGGCCTCGACTGGCGCGGGCCTGCCCGCCTGTTGCGCGAAGTTTTCGACATCAGCCTGGTCAAGATCGCCGGGCTGTGGGCGACATGGCTGGCCATCGCCATATTCTACTGCGTGGCGCGTTGGTACTGGAACGGCAATTACCGTTTCTCCATGGACCTGTTCATGGCCGCCGCGCCCTGGCTGCTCGCCTTTTCCATTCCCTATGTCGTCTGGATCGACCGGCGGCTGATCGACCCGAAGGATGCGTCCTACGCCTTCGGCCAATGGGTGATCGGTGGCGCGGCGGGTAGGCCCGATCGGGGTCAGGTCGCCAACCATGCCCGTGCCTGGACGGTCAAGGGCTTCTTCCTCGCCTTCATGCTGTCGATCGTGCCCGGCAATTTCGCCAGCGTCGTGGATTGGCGCATCGATCACGCCTTCGCCAACCCCGTGAACCTGACCGCCTTCCTGATCGCCATCATGTTCATGATCGACGTCTGCATGGCGACGGTCGGTTATCTGCTGACCTGTAAGCCGCTGGATTCGCACATCCGTTCCGCCAACCCCACGCTGGCCGGATGGGTGGCGGCGCTGATCTGCTACCCGCCCTTCGTGCTGATGGGGGCGGGCGGTCCGCTCGACTATCATGCGGGCGGTGCGGAATGGGATATGTGGACACAGGGGCACACCAGCATCCAGTGGCTGCTGGGCGGCTGGCTGGTGCTGTTGACCGCCATCTACGCCTGGGCGACGGTAGCCTTTGGCATACGCTTTTCCAATCTTACCCATCGCGGCATATTGACGCATGGACCCTATCGCTGGACCCGCCACCCGGCCTATCTGTCAAAAAATCTCTTCTGGTGGTTTTCCGCCCTGCCGTTCCTGACCTTGTCGGGCAGCCTGACAGACATGGTGCGCAACTGCGCGATGCTGGCCGTGACCAACGCCGTCTATTATTGGCGCGCCCGGACAGAGGAAGCGCATCTGTCGGCCGACCCCGACTATCGCGCCTACAGCGAATGGATGGCGCGCAACGGGCCGGTCCCTCGGTTCTTTGCCTGGGTCACCGGTCGTAAGGCGGCGCGCAAACCGGAACTTCAGCCCGCCGAATAAAATCGCCGATCAGTAGCTTTCGTCAGCATATACCCGGCCAAGGTCGCCCGCCCATTCGCCATGATAGCGCGCCAGCAACCGTTCAGCATGGGTAACCCCTGACGCTGCTATATCGTCCAGCGGGGCCAGATATTCCGTCTCATCGCGGCCCGCATCGTCCATCCGCGCCCGCGCCTTCAGCCCGCCGCGCGCAATTTCCAGCACCTGGCCCGCAATGTCGCGCAGCGTTCGCCCGCCCGGCAGCGGCGCGTTCAGCGCCAGACGCGGCGCCGCATCGCGCAATGCCTGCCGATCCGCCATCGACCAGTCCTTGACCAGATCCCACGCCGCGTCGAGCGCACCCTGATCATAGAGCAGCCCCACCCAGAAGGCGGGCAGCGCCGTGATCCGGTCGGCCGGGCCGCCATCCGCGCCGCGCATTTCCAGAAAGCTCTTCAACCGCACCTCAGGGAAGGCGGTGGACAGATGGTCCTCCCAATCCTTCTCGGTCGGCTTCTCGCCCGGCAGGACGGACAGTCGCCCGTCCAGGAAATCGCGAAAGCTCAACCCTGCCGCATCGATATAACGGCCTTCGCGGTAGACAAAATACATCGGCACATCGAGGGCATAGTCCGCATAGCGCTCGTAGCCAAAGCCGTCCTCGAACACGAAGGGCAGCATGCCGGTGCGCGCGGCGTCGGTGTCGGACCAGATATGGCTGCGATAGGACAGAAATCCGTTGGGCCTGCCTTCGGTAAAGGGGGAATTGGCGAACAGCGCCGTCGCCAGCGGTTGCAAGGCCAGGCTGACGCGGAACTTCTGCACCATGTCCGCTTCGCTGCCATAGTCCAGGTTGGTCTGGATCGTGCAGGTGCGCAGCATCATGTCCAGGCCCAGCGACCCGACGCGCGGCATGTGGCGCAGCATGATGTCGTAGCGGCCCTTGGGCATGATCGGCAATTCGTCGCGGCGCTTGTCGGGCCACATGCCCAGGCCCAGGAAGCCCAGCCCCAGCATTTCGCCGACATATCTGACCTGTTCCAGATGCCGTTGTGTCTCGCCAAAGGTCTGGTGAAGATTGTCCAGCGGCGCGCCTGACAGCTCCAGCTGTCCCGCCGGTTCCAGGCTGACCGTCCCGTCGGCACCGGACAAGGCGATGATGTTTTCGCCCTCGAACACCGGGCTCCAGCCATAGCGGGTCAGGCCGATCAGCAGCGTGTGGATGCCGCCACTTTCACCATAGGACGGGGCATGATGATCATCTTTGGCATAGACGAATTTTTCATGTTCGGTGCCGATGCGCCAGCGATCCTTGGGCTTTTCTCCCTTGGCGAAGGCGGCGATCAACTGGTCGCGGCTTTCGATGACGGGATCAATTTCCCCTGAATCTGTTCTGGTGCTCATGCCACGCCTTAGCCTGTCCCCCTTGCTCGTCAAACATCGACGCGCCCGCGACAAATAGGTTGCCGGTGGCGTGGCCGCAATCCCATCCTTTATTGCAACTAGAAAAGCTGTCGGACGGTATGACATGCAGGCGCGCCAGCCCGCCGACCACGCCCTGTCCGGCGGGGCGACGGGGGCAGGGCGCTATTATCCCACTGCGATCATGGAAATCTGCCGACCATAGCTCGCTTCGCCACGATGGCAGGAACGGCGATAGCTATAGAAACGCTCAGGCTGGCTATAACTGTCCTCATCCAGCATCTCGACCCGGCCAATGCCGGACGCCGCCAGACGCGCGGCGACATAGGCGGCTATGTCGAACTGACAATGGCCTTCCCGCCCCGCGCTGAAGAATCGCCCATTTTCCGGGTCCTGATCTTCGAAAGCCCGCATGAACGGCTCGGTCACTTCATAGGAAGCGCGCGCGATACAGGGGCCGATGGCGGCACGGATGCGCCCTGCCCGCGCGCCCAGCTTCTCCATCTCCTGGATCGTTCGGTCGGTCACGCCGCTCAACGCGCCCTTCCAGCCTGCATGCGCCGCGCCGACGACGCCTGCATCGGGGTCGGCGAAGAGGACCGGCACGCAGTCCGCGGTCAATATGCCCAAAATCAGCCCCGGCCGGTCCGTGACCATGGCGTCCGCCGCCGGGCGGTCCTGTTCCCCGATTGCGGCCGTGACGGTCACCACGTCGGGGGAATGGACTTGCCGCACCGTCACCAGTTGCGCGCCGGGTAACAGAGCGTCGCGCGCCAGGTCGCGATTGCGCAGAACCGCCTCCCGCTCATCGTCCGATCCCAGCCCGACATTCAGGCCTGCGTGAACGCCGCTGGAAACGCCGCCGCGCCGCCCGGCAAAGCCGTGGGGGACATTGTCCAGGCACGCCGCGCGCAGCAGTTCGATCATCATGGCTTTCCTTCTACAGTGTCGGCGTCACGCAACATACTTGCGCGGGCCGGATTAGGCGATAGTCTCCCGCCTACAGAAAAACAGGGGGGATCGGTCGGCCTGACCGCCCGGACAAACGGCATATGGATAAAGGGCTCCATTCATGATCTTCGGGCGCATCAAGCCGCTGGACGCCATATTGGCGACGGCTGAGAAAAAATCCCTCGTCCGCACATTGGGGCCGGTTCAGCTGACGCTGCTGGGCGTCGGCGCGATCATCGGCACCGGGATTTTCGTGCTGACCGCCGCCGCCGCGCAAAAGGCGGGGCCGGGCATGATGTGGAGCTTCATGATCGCGGGCGCGGTCTGCGCCTTTGCCGCCCTGTGCTATTCCGAACTCGCGTCGATGGTCCCGGTTTCGGGGTCAGCCTATACCTATACCTATGCCGTGGTGGGCGAACTGCTCGCCTGGATGGTCGGGTGGGCGCTCATCCTGGAATATGCCGTCGCGGCCAGCGCCGTGTCGGTCGGCTGGTCAGGCTATTTCATGGGCCTCATGAAAAGCATCACCGGGCTTGAACTGCCCCAGGCGCTGTCCGCCGGGCCGGTATGGACCATGAACGGCCTCATTCCCCATGCCGATTTCTCGCACGGGTTCATCAACATTCCCGCGATTTTCGTCGCCCTGGCCGTCACTGCGCTGCTAGTCCTCGGCACCACCGAAAGCGCGCGGGTGAACGCGGTGCTGGTCGCTATCAAGGTCACGGCCCTGACCGCTTTCGTCGCGCTGACGCTGCCCGTGCTGGACACTGGCAATTTTTCGCCCTTCGCGCCCAATGGCTGGTTTGGCCCGGAAGGCACCAGCGGCATGGGCATCGTCGGGGCGGCGGCGTCGATCTTTTTCGCCTATGTCGGGTTCGACGCGGTCTCAACCGCTGCGGAAGAAACCAAAAATCCTCAACGCAACGTGCCGATCGGCCTGATCGGCAGCCTTGCGATCTGCACCATCTTTTACCTGTTCGTCGCCGCGGGCGCGATTGGCGCGATCGGTGCGCAGCCGGTTCTGGGTCCAGACGGGTCGATCGTCGCGCCGGGGTCGCAGGGCTTTGCCGCCGCCTGCGGGACGGCTGCTCACGCCAATGATCTTGTCTGTTCCAACGAAGCGCTGGCCCATGTGCTGCGGGCGATCAACTGGACGGTCGTCGGCAATGCGCTCGGCCTCGCCGCAAACCTGGCCCTGCCATCCGTCATCCTGATGATGATGTTCGGCCAGACGCGCATCTTCTTCGTGATGGCCCGTGACGGACTGCTCCCGGAAAAACTTGCCAGCATTCACCCGCGCTTCAAAACGCCGCATGTCGTGACCATCTTTACCGGCATCTTCGTCGCCATCGCCGCCGCGCTGCTGCCCGTGGGTCAACTGGCCGACATTTCCAATTCGGGCACGCTCTTCGCCTTCTTCATGGTGTCGATTGCCGTCGTCGTGCTGCGGATCAGGGACCCCCAGCGCCGACGCCCGTTCAGGACGCCGGCCATCTGGCTGGTCGCGCCCGCCGCGGCGATTGGCTGCATGTTCCTGTTCTTCAACCTGCCGGTGGATGCCCAGATGGTTCTGCCGGTCTGGGGTGGGCTGGGGCTGCTGCTCTATTTCCTCTATGGCCATCGCAAGAGCCATGTGGCGCGGGGCCTTGTGGAAACGCATGAACAGGACGTCGACATCCCGCCGCAGCCGGTGCCGCCGATGCCGGGCGCGCCCACGCCGGGCGGACGCGACGCCTGACAGGCATGGAGCAAGGGGGCAGGCGACTGCCCCCTTTCTTGTTTACCGGACTGCTTCGACTTCCACGTCGCGCAGCGCGCCATGATGGGGGCGGGTAAAGAGCTTTCCGCGCTCGGCCCAGTAGATGATCAGGAAAGACAGCGCGCCGAACGTCAGCATGCCCACCGTCAGGGGCAGGGTCGTCCCGTCAAAGGACAGGCCGACCAGGCTGCCGAACATGCTGGAAACCGCAGTCGTCAGGAACGACTGGAATGACGATGCGGCGCCCGCGCCCCTGGAAAATGGCTCCATCGATATCGCGCTGAAGTTGGATGCCGTGAACGCCACCGTCAGCATCGTCAGCGATTGCAGGACGATGAAGCTGATTATCGTTTCATACCCGGCCAGAATGACGGCCAGATGCACCATGTTGATCAGGATCAGGCCCAGCAACGCGCCCTGGCTCAGCCGCCGCGCGCCAAATCGCGACACCAGCCGACTGTTCACCAGACTGCCGATCCCCATGCTGCCTGCCTGCACCGCGAAGGCAAGGGGGAATATGTCCTGCGCGTCGAACACATCGAAAAAGATTTGCTGGATCGACAGGATGAACCCGATCAGCCCGCTCATCGCGACCCCGCTCGCCAGCATATAGCCGATCGAACTGCGCGTGGTGACGATCAGCCCCATGGTGCGCAGCAGCGACGGCACGCTGATGGGCACGCGGTTTTCCGGGGCCAGCGTTTCGGGCAGGCGAATCAACATCCACAGCAGGATCAGCGTGGACAGGATGGCCAATATCCAGAAAATCCACCGCCATGGCGCGATCCACAGGATCGCTTGCCCGAAAGTGGGCGCGACGACCGGGATCAGCATGAACACGGCGAAAATCAGCGACATGACCCGCGCCATCGCGTCGCCTCGGAATCGGTCGCGGATGATGCTGACCGCGATAACCCGGCTCGCCCCGGCAAAGAATCCCGCCATGGCGCGCGCCGTCAGCATCATCGCAAAGCTCTGCGCGGCGGCGCATGCGATGGATGCCAGGATGAACAGCGCCATGGCGATGCCCAGCACTTTCTTGCGCCCGAATCGGTCGGACAGGACGCCAAAGATCAATGATCCCACGCCCAGCCCCAGGAAATAGACGCTGATGATCAGCTGCCGGTCATTGGGCTGCGTGACGGCCAGGTCACGGCCGATGTCCGGCAGAGCGGGCAGCATGGGGTCGATGGACATGGCGTTCATCGCGATCAGGCAAGCGCATAGCAGGACGAATTCGCGGAACGGTATGTCCTTTTTCGTCGATGCCGATGCAGATGTTTCCGGGGACGCAGTCATGCAGGCGGCTATGGGGATTATCCCCGACGGAAGCCACCCCCGCATCGTCATTTCAACGCATTAACCTTTGCCCGCCCAGTTAGATCGGGGTCAGGGCCTGCAAAACAGGAAAATCGCGTTAACCATTTTTTATCACACCCCGTCCATTGTTGCCTTCGTCAAGAACCATCCAGTGAAGTCCATAAGGGGGATCAGGTCATGGCGAACAGTTTGAAGAGCGCCCAGTTTCTGATGGAAAGCCGCCAGTCGATCGCGGCGTATGAATCGGCCGAAGCCTGTTTTGAACTGGGCGTGGCCTATAGCTGCGGCACGGGCGATCTGTCGGTCGACCTGGTCGAAGCGCATAAATGGTTCAACCTAGCCGCGCTTCGGGGCAGTGAGGAAGGACAGGCGATGCGCGCCGAAATCGCCGAAGAAATGACTGGGCGTGAAATTGCCGAGGCGCAGCGCCAGGCACGCGCCCTGATCGCTTCGACACAGCTGCGCGCAGCCTGATCGTCAATCTTTCCTGAACGGCGTTCGTTCGTTCAACCAGGCGCGGTCGCGTTCAACGCCAGCGCGTTCCTGCGACAGAAAATCCGCCACCGCCCGGCGAAATGACGGGTTGGGCAGATAATGCGCCGAATAGGTTGGTTCGGGCGTATATCCCCTGGCCAGCTTGTGCCCGCCCTGCGCACCGGCTTCCACCCGCGACAAACCGCGGGCGATGGCGATGTCAATCGCCTGATAATAGCATAGCTCGAAATGAAGGTTGGGGACCTCTTCGGTACAACCCCAATAGCGTCCATACAGCGCATCGCCACCGATCAGGTTGAGCGCGCCCGCAATCGCTCGCCCCTGCCGCCGCGCCAGCACCAGCAGCACGCGGTCGCCCATCTTTTCGCCCAGCATCGAAAAAAAAGATCGCGTCAGATAGGGTCGCCCCCATTTGCGCGCGCCGGTATCCTGATAAAATCGCCAGAATTCGTCCCAATGCTCCTCGCGCAGGTCCGCGCCGGTCAGGTGGACGATGTCCAGTCCCTCGACCGCGCGCGCCCTTTCCTTGCGAATATTCTTCCGCTTGGCGCTGGACAGGCTGGCCAGAAAGTCATCGAAATGGCGATAGCTCTGGTTGGTCCAGTGGAACTGGATGTCCTCCCGGATCAGCCAGCCCGCCGCTTCGAACAACGGCACCTGGGCCGGTTCGATGAAGGTGGCATGCGCCGACGACAGTTCATTGCGGTCGACGACCATTTCGATCCCGGCGATCAGCGCGGGGGCCAGCGATGGGTCGTTTAGCAGCAGCCGGGGACCGGGAACGGGGGAAAATGGCGCGCACAGCTGGATTTTGGGATAATAGCGCCCACCCGCTCGCTCCCATGCCTCGGCCCAGCCCTGGTCGAATACATATTCGCCCTGGCTATGGGTCTTGGCATAAAGCGGCGCTGCTGCGGCGATCCCCCCGTCAGGTCCATCGATCAGCAAGGGCAGCGCTTGCCAACCCGTGCCCGGCCCTACGCTCCCCGATTTTTCCAGCGCCGCCAGAAAATCCCAGCATATAAACGGGTTCGCCGTCCCTGCACAGGCATCCCATTGATCGCGGGGCAGGTCTGCGACGCCGCTCGCCACCCGCGCCACACAGTCAATCACCCGCCACCTCGAATATGATCTGGTCCGCATGCCGCGCCGCGCGATCCCGATCGTCTGGGGAGCGTACGGTCCAGGTCAACACCGGCTTGCCTTTGCGGCGCATGAGGGCGGAAAGGGATGATGGCAGATCAAGAATATCACAGGCCACAAAATCGGGCCGGGCAAGCCAAAGCGCAAGGCCGCGCTGCATTTTCGCGCGCCAGCCCCGCTTATCCTGCTCGGTGACCACCAGGCCGCGCGCTACACCGCGCATGCGCCGCGCAAACCATCGCATGGCCAGGGGGTTGAAGGACATGACCGCCGCCTTCGCTCCGGGATGACGCGCCAGGTCCCGCGCCACCGCGCGGCAGATCGGCGCGACCCGCCGACCCGTCACCTTGATTTCGATCAGCAGCGGCACCTGCTCGCCACATAGTTCCAGCAGGTCGGACAGGCGGGGGACCGGCCCACCATCATGCAGGGGCAACTGGTCCAGCCGATCGGCGGGCCAGTGGCCTATATCGCCCTCCACCCCCGTCATGCGCGACAACGCCATGTCGTGAAAGACCATGGCGACGCCGTCATGGCTCAAACGCACGTCGCATTCGATGCCGTGACCCTGCGCCACAGCGGCGCGGAACGCCGCCATGCCGTTTTCGCTGACCGACGGCCCATGCAGCCCGCGATGGGCAAAGGGCCGTTCGGTCAGGAAGGAGTAAGGATCAGGCGGCGGGCCGGACAAGGACTACAGCGTCGATTTCGACGACGGCGCCCAACGGCAGGACGGGAACGCCAACCGCGCTGCGCGTGTGCTTGCCCGCGTCGCCGAACACTTCGACCATCAGTTCCGACGCGCCATTGGCGACCTTGGGCTGGTCGGTGAAATCAGGTGCGCTGCTGATGAACGCGCCCAGCTTCACGATCCGCTCGACCCGGTCCAGGCTGCCAAGCGCCGCCTTGATCTGCGCGATCAGGTTCAGGCCGCAGGCGCGCGCCGCCTTGACGCCATAATCCAGGTCGCGGTCCTCGCCCAGCCGACCGGTCATCAACTGGCCGTCGGACAGGGAAATCTGACCGGAAATATGCAGCAGGCCATTGGCTTCCACCGTGGCGACATAAGCGGCAACGGGTGCGGCGGCCACGGGCAGGGTGATGCCCAGTTCGGCAAGTCGGGTTTCAACGCTCATAGGAAAGCTCCATCGGTAGAGGGTGGGGAAAATGGGGCGGGGCCTTGGGCCAACCGCTCGGTGATCCATTGTTCCGCCGCGCTCCAGGTGTCGATCCGCGCATGGGATGACGGGGCGGCGGCGATCTTGGGGGCAAGTTCGGGTTCGCCGACCATGTGCAGGCGCCATACGCCCGGCGCATGGTCCGCAACCGACGCATGATGTTCGGCCAGGTCGTCGATGAACAGGGCGACCGACGGCTGGCGTTCCGCGACGATGGCGGCCAGCGGCGGCCCCTTGCCGCCATGGTTCCAGTGAACGCGATGGTGCAGCCCGTGCGCGGCCAGTTGTTCGATCCGCTGTTGGTGATGACGCTCGCCGATATTGGTCAGCACGACGATGTCGGCGATGCGCGACAGGCGGCCAAGGGCTTCGATCGCGCCTGCAATCGGTTGTTGCCGGTGCATTTCGGTGTCGAAAAAGCCGATCAGCAGCTCCCACACCAGTTTGCGCTCCAGCGGAATGCCGCTGTCCTTGTGGCGCAGCGCTTCGACAAAGCCCGGTTCGCCCATGTCGAAATGGACATTGTGCTGCTCGTCCAGCCATTGCCGAAACGGCACGACCATGTGCAGCAGGACTTCGTCGCAATCGGTGATGATAAGGGGGCGGGTCATTGGCGAAGCCGGGTCCTGATGCCGATCAAAATGGCGGGCGTAGTTTCGATCGCTTCGGCGCACGCGATCAGGTCCGGCTCATGATCGGCCAGGAAATCCAGCACCGCGCCCAGCACCGCCGGGCTGTCGATGCCCGCGCGCAGCGCATCGGCGTCCAGTCCCGTCAGCGCCAGCAGCCGCTCGGCGCGCCGCTCATCGCTTAATGTCCAGGCCAGCGCCATCAGCGCCAGCGTGCCCGCTTCCTGGGCATCGCCTTGGCTATCCTGCTTGCCTTCGGGGTGATGGGGACGCATGGTGATTCTCGACTGGGGACAATATGAACGGCGCACATGTCGTGCGCATGGATCGAAACGCGGGTGACTGGTGGCAAAGCGCGTGCTCGTTGTCGAGGACAACGAACTCAATCTCAAACTTTTTTGCGATTTGCTGCGCGCGCACGGGCATGAAGTGCTGCCCCTGCGCGACGGTCGGGACGTGGTGACGCAGGCGCTGGAGTTTCGCCCGGACCTGGTGATCACCGACATCCACCTGCCCCATGTCAGCGGCCTTGACCTCATCATATCGCTGAAACGCGATCCGCGCCTGTCCGCTGTCCCGATCATGGCGGTCACCGCCTATGCCGGTAAGGGCGATGAAGACCGGATTCGCGGCGCCGGTGCGCAGGCCTATGTGTCCAAACCCATTTCGGTGCTGCGCTTTGTCGAACAGGTGAATGCGCTGCTGTAACGATCGGGTGGTGATCGTCATCGGATCGTCATGCGGCTTTCATGGCCATGTCGCTGAAATGACGCCCTGATTTCATCTGCCTCTGCCAACTCCCTTGGCCAAGGGCGCCGCGATCCGCGGACAGCCCGATCTGCACCAGGGGTAAAGAATCATGTCTCATCTGACCGACGAAGCGCGCGCGCCATTTCGCGATAAACAGCCGACGATCATATTTGGCGACAACAGCCTGGAAGCCATTGTCGCCGCCAATCCGGGCCGCCGTTCCGTCCTGAAAAACGGCTTGCTGGGCCTGTCGATCCTGCCGATGCTGGGAACGCTGGCCGCTTGCGGCGATGACGATGGCGGCTTTGCGTCGCCTTCGCCCAGCCCCAGCCCGTCGCCCACACCGACGCCCGCGCCCAGCTACGCCATCGCCTTTGCTCCGGTGGCGGCGAACCAGAACGACACCGTGACCGTCCCGACCGGCTACACCGTCGACATCCTGCTCAAGGCAGGCGATTCCGTTGAGGCTGGCACCGCCTATTCGGGCAGCTTTCCCACCCCCGCAGAGGCGGAAAAATGGGCGGGCGGCAATCATGACGGCATGGAATATTTCGAACTGTCCGGCACCGACCCCAATGTCGGCGGGCTGCTCGCCATCAACCATGAATATCCCGACAGCAACATCCTGTTTTCGGGCAGCTACGACGCCGCAACGGCCACCGCGGATCAAAAGGCGCTGGTGCTGTCGGCTGTCGGCATCTCGGTCGTGGAAGTCGCCAAGGGTACGGACGGCAAATGGGCGGTAAAGGCGGGTTCGCGCTTCAACAAGCGCTACACCGGCAACAGCAGCTACAATGCTGGCGGTCCTGCCGCGGGCCAGCTTTCCGGCACGATCAAGGGGATGCTGAACAACTGTGCGTCCGGGCGCACGCCCTGGGGCACCTACCTCACCTGTGAAGAAACGACGGACAATTATTTCGATCCCACGCAGCCAGAGAATGACTATGGCTGGGTGGTCGAAATCGACCCGTCCCAGGAACTGGCTCCTCCGACCAAGCGCACCGCCATGGGCCGGTTCGACCATGAAAATGTCGCGTTCATGGCGGACAGCAATCGTCGCACCGCCTTTTACATGGGCGACGACGCCACGCCGGGCTGCATCTACAAATTCGTGCCAGACCGCGCCTATAGCCAATCCAACCGCGCCGCGAACACGGATCTGCTGGATTATGGCACGCTCTATGTCGCGCGCTTCAACGCCGATGGCACGGGCGAATGGCGCGCGCTGGTGCAGGGGCAGAACGGCTTGCTGCCCGGCGCTTCGGACCCCGGCAATATCAGCCAGAGCACGACGCCGCCTGCCCCCACCACCATTGACTTCAACAGCCGGGCGGACGTGCTGATCAACACCAAGGCGGCGGCCCGCGTCGCTGGCGGCACCGTCATGGACCGACCGGAATGGCTGACCGTCGCGCCGGACAACAGCGCGATCTTCTGCACCCTGACCAACAATAGCGGCCGACAGGTCACGGACGCGGCCAACCCCCGCACCCGCAATCTTCACGGCCATATCATCAAGTTCAAGGAAAGCGGTGACTCGCCGCTGGCGACCAGCTTCACCTGGGAAATCTTCCTGATGGCGGGCGACCCCAGCCTTGCTTCGGGCGGCTCCAATCTGGTGGGCGACATCAATGGCGACACCTTCTCCAGCCCCGACGGCCTCCGCATCGACCCGCAGGGCCGCCTGTGGGTCCAGACCGACCATAGCGTCCCCGGCAATTCGGGCGTGACCGGCACGACCATCGACCAGGCCTTTGGCCACAATGCGATGTTCCATGTCGACCAGACCAGCAAGCAGTCCAAACGCTTCCTGGTGGGGCCAGCGGGTTGCGAGATCACCGGCATCGCCTACACGCCGGACCTCAAGACCTTCTTCGTCAATATCCAGCACCCGACTGGAGACTGGCCCGTCGCTGGACAGCCGCCGCGTTCCTCCACCATCGTCATCACCCGCGCCGACGATCAGCCGGTCGGCAACTGACGCGAGGGATAGTCAGGCCGGGAAGCGTCACATGATGCTTCCCGACAAGCGAAACGGCGGAACGCCGCCCGTCGCTGACGATTTCAGGCAACAACAAGGAAAGGCCCGTTCCCACATGGGGACGGGCCTTTCCTTGAAGCGTGCAAATGGACCGGGACGGCTTAACGCCGTCCGCAGATCACTTGATCTTGGCTTCCTTGAACTCGACATGCTTGCGCACGACCGGGTCATATTTGCGGAAGCTCAGCTTCTCGGTCTTCGTGCGCGGGTTCTTCTTCGTAACGTAGAAGAATCCGGTGTCAGCCGAGCTGACGAGGCGAATCTTGACGGTTGCTGGCTTGGCCATGGCCCTGTGTTCCTGGTCGTAATATCGTGAAAAGAAAAGCGGCCCCAATCTTCCGAAAAAGGCCGCCCTGTTTCAGCAGCCGCCCATGAGGGAGATTCGGACCGATGTCAAGGCGAAGCAACCGCCGGGGGCGGCGGGCGTTACGCTTTACACGGCCTTAACCTCTCACGCGCATAGTGCAGGTTCAAGGCGGGAACAGGGGAAAATTCTCCATGCGACATGATCCGATGATGGCCATTCTGGCAAATCTGCTCGAACGGGTCGACGGCCTCGCGGAGGAGCGCGGCCATTTGAGCGTGTCGCGCTTGCGGGACGAAGTGGATCAGGTCCGTCATCTGTCCCGCGCCTATCATATCGACAGTGTGGAAAGCCTGGCCTGCACGTTGGAATCGGCCTTGTCGTTGCAGGGCATGGGACCGGTGGTGCTATCCTATCTCGACCTCATTCGGGATGCGATTGCGGCGGAAATGCCCAGAGCCGACGTTATTCCCCTTGCCATTGCGACGAAGCCGACGCCCTGCGCGCGCATTTCCGCCTCCTTCTGACGTTCGCCACGACCCATGGATGCACTGCTGACCGCATTGATGGGATGTTTGCTGGGCGGCATGGGCGACAAAAGCCAGCTTCTGGCGCTCGCCCTCGCCGCACGTTTTCACGATAATCGCGCTGTCATCGCCGGCGCCGCCATAGCGGTCATCGCCAACGCCGTCCTCGCTGCCATCGCCGGGTCGTTTATCGGTCCCATGCTGGGATCGCAGGCGCGCCTTCTGTTCCTGGCGCTCGCCCTGCTCATGTTGGGCGGCGGGATGCTGTGGCCGGTCAAGCCGCCAGATACGCTCGCCACCTGGCCTACCGGCCCCTTTCTGACGTCAGCGCTGGGCCTGTTCATCCTTGGCTTTGGCGATGGCCAGCAATTTCTGATCCTCGGCATAGCGACCCGGACGGCCGACCCCGCCATGGCTGCCCTGGGCGGTGCATTGGGCATGATGGCGGCGCTGATCCCCGCCGTGCTGCTGCGCGAACGCCTGATGGCTATTGTTCCGCTGGGGCCGATTCGGGTGATCGGGGCGCTGGTCATGGTGATGATCGGACTGGGCAGCGCGGTCGCTGCGCTCGGCCTTGTCGGCTGATCGACCCGCTTGATCAGACTGAGCGAGGAATTCGCCGGGAAATTTGCGCTCTGTCATGATACTTTTCAGCGATCAGATCATTATACCTCCGAAATCATTCGCTGGACACAGGAGCAACGCATGACCGCCCCTAATCTCAAGACGCCGACCGACCTGCGCAGCAACGCCACCAAATCGGTGGCCGAAGCGCTGAACGGGGTGCTGGCCGACAGCTATGCACTATATTTCAAGACCAAGAATTTTCACTGGCACGTCTCTGGCCCTCATTTCCGCGACTATCACCTGATGTTCGATGAACAGGCGACGCAGATATTGGCGACCACCGACGCTATCGCCGAACGCGTGCGCAAGACCGGCAATACGACGCTGCGGTCGATCGGCGACATCTCCCGCCATCAATCGATCAAGGATAATGACGCCGACTATGTCAGCGCCGCCGACATGCTGAACGAACTGCGTGAAGATAATCTGCGCCTGGTCGAATCGCTCCGCGCGGCCAAGACAGCCGCCACCGATGCTGGCGACAACGCGACCGAAGGCATTGTCGATGACTGGACCGACCAGGCCGAAGAACGCGCATGGTTCCTGTTTGAGGCAGGCCGCAACGGCTGAGGGCGCTTAGGCCTTACGGGATCAACCAGGGCGCGGGGAATACGGAGGGCCTCCCTCCCACTCCTGCGCCCCTTCAAAAAGCGATCAGGATTCCTCGACAGCCTGTATCGCCAGAATCTCGACCGACTGGCCGTTGCTCCCGAAATCCAGCTGCTCCCCGACTTCAGCATCGATCATCGCGCGTGCGAGCGGTGAGGAAAAACTGATCCGTCCATCATTGGGGTCGGCTTCGTCATCGCCTACAATGGTGACCGTCCTGGTCTGGCCATTCAATCGATAGGTCACGCAGGTTCCGAACGTCACGACCTCTTCATTGGGCACCGGCTGAACCTGCGCCGTCGCCAGCCGGGTGCGCCAATAGCGCAGCTCCCGCCGCAACTTCTTGACGTCCTCCTCGGCCATGTCCGCCGTGACCACTGCCTCCAGCGCCTCAACCTTTTCGCGCGTCAGCCGCAACCCGCGCGCCGTCACCAAATTGGGACCGGGCGGAATCGGAATCTCGAACTTGGGTTCCAGATGTTCCTCATCGCTTTCGCGACGAAAGGCGACGCTCATGGCACTCTCCTGACAAATTGTAGAGATCGGAAGCGCCGGACCGGCTTTCAATCCTCGTCGAACAACCCGGCAAGCTGCTCCACCATCGTGCCGCCCAATTGTTCGGCGTCCATGATGGTGACCGCGCGACGATAATAGCGGGTCACGTCATGGCCGATGCCAATCGCCACCAGTTGCACCGGCGAACGCGCCTCGATCCATTCGATCACCTGGCGCAGGTGCCGCTCCAGATAGGTGCCGCTGTTCACCGACAGGGTCGAATCGTCCACCGGCGCGCCGTCGGAAATCACCATCAGGATACGGCGTTCCTCATGCCGTGCGATCAGGCGGCTATGCGCCCACAGCAGCGCCTCTCCGTCGATATTTTCCTTCAGCAGCCCTTCGCGCATCATCAGGCCCAGATTCTTGCGCGCGCGCCGCCATGGCTCGTCCGCCTTCTTGTAGATGATGTGGCGCAGGTCATTGAGCCGCCCCGGCAAGGGCGGTCGCCCTGCCGCCAGCCAGTCTTCCCGACTTTGCCCGCCCTTCCAGGCGCGGGTGGTAAAGCCCAATATCTCCGTCTTGACGCCGCACCGTTCCAATGTGCGCGCCATGATGTCCGCGCTGATCGCCGCGATGCTGATCGGCCGTCCGCGCATCGAACCGCTATTGTCGATCAGCAGCGTCACCACCGTGTCGCGAAACTCGGTGTCGCGTTCGATCTTGTAGGACAGCGATCGCGTGGGATCGATGACGATGCGGGCCAGCCGCGCTGCGTCCAGCAGCCCTTCTTCCTGATCGAAATCCCACGACCGCGACTGCTGCGCCATCAACCGTCGCTGCAAACGGTTGGCCAGCTTTGTGACAGCGCCTTGCAGGCTGGTGAGCTGCTGGTCCAGGAACCCCCGCAGCCGCAACAGCTCATCCTCGTCGCACAAATCCTCGGCTGTCACGATTTCATCGTGCAACTGGGTATAGGGCTTATAGTCGAAACCCGGCGGCAGATCGGACAGCGGTCGGTTGGGGCGCACCGGCATCATGCCTTCTTCACCCATATCGTCGGCGCCTGCATCGCTGTCGGCGTCGAAATCGTCGCTATATTCGCTGTCGCCTTCCTCCGTGTCGCCGCCCGTATCGTCGGCGCGGGCTTCGGCGTTCATGTCGCTGTCGCCAGCCTGATCCTCGCCCGAATCGCCCTCTTCCTGATTTTCCTCTTCGTCTTCGCCCTGGTCTTCAGGTTCCGAATTGTCGGTTTCGGGGGGCGTGTCGGCTTCGACCAGATGCAGATGTTCCAGAATGGCCTGTGTCATCTTCTGAAAAGCGCGCTGGTCATCGATCGCCAGTCCCAGCGCGTCCAGATCGGCGCCTGCCTTTTCCTCGATCCACTCATCGACCAGCCCCATGCCAGTGATGGCGTCCTTGGGAATCGGCTGACCGGTCAGCCGCTCGCGAACCTTGAGCGCGACGGCAGTGGATAGCGGCACTTCATCGGCTGACCGGGCACGGCGCAGCGGGTCGGACTTCAGTTTCAGGTCCAGCGCATGGTTCAGGTTGGCGCGCACCCCCTCCATGGCGCGCGACCCGATCGCCTCGACGCGTGCCTGCTCCACCGCATCATAGACCGCCCGCGCGGTCGCGTCGGCGGGGGCGGCACTGGCATGCAGGCGGCTGTTGTGATGGCGCAGCCGCAGGGCATTGGCGTCGGCAAAGCCGCGCGCCAGCGCCACCTGATCGGCGGGCAGGGTGCGGGCAGGGGTCGGCACCTTGATCGCCTTGCCCGCCATATGCGGCGCGTCGGCGGTAAAGCCGACCTCGACCTCCGCATCGCGCGCGATCGACCGCGCCGCGCCGGACAGCACGTCCTTGAAAGCGTCCAGGGGCGATCGTTCCGCCATGGCTTCAGGCTACCCGGTGCGCCACGCTTTCGGGCAGGTCCTTGCCGAATACCCGCTGATAATATTCCGCCACCAGCGCCCGCTCGGCTTCGTCGCATTTGTTGAGGAAGCTCAGGCGGAAGGCGAAGCCGACATTCTTGAAGATCAGCGCGTTCTGCGCCCAGCTGATCACGGTGCGCGGGCTCATCACGGTGGAAATGTCGCCGTTGACGAAGCCCTGGCGGGTCAGTTCCGCCACCTTGATCATGTTCTCGACTTCCTTGCGGCCGCCTTCATGATCATATTCGCCCGACTTGGCGAGGACGATCTGCGCCTCCGTCGCGGCGGGCAGGTAGTTCAGCGTCACCACCAGGTTCCACCGGTCCATCTGGCCCTGGTTGATCTGCTGCGTGCCGTGATACAGCCCCGTCGTGTCGCCCAGGCCGACCGTATTGGCCGTCGCGAACAGGCGGAACCAGGGGTTCGGGCGGATCACGCGGTTCTGGTCCAGCAACGTCATCTTGCCGTCGGCTTCCAGCACGCGCTGGATCACGAACATCACGTCGGGGCGACCCGCATCATATTCGTCGAAGACCAGCGCCACGGGCCGCTGTAGCGACCAGGGCAGCAGCCCTTCGCGAAATTCCGTGACCTGCTGCCCATCGCGCAGGACGATGGCGTCGCGCCCGACCAGGTCGATACGGCTGATATGCGCGTCCAGGTTGATGCGGATGCACGGCCACCGCAGGCGGGCGGCGATCTGCTCGATATGGCTGGACTTGCCGGTGCCGTGATAACCCTGGACCATGACGCGGCGATTGAATGCGAAGCCCGCCAGGATCGCCAGCGTGGTGTCGGGATCGAACACATAGGCGGGGTCGATGTCGGGCACCCGCTCGTCCGCTTCGGAAAAGGCCGGGATCTTGAGGTCGACATCGACGCCGAACATCTCGCGCGCGTCCACTTCCCGGTCGGGCGCGGCCAGCAGCGTTTCGGATCTTGTATCGGGCTGGACGTTGGAAATGTCGGTCATGCGCGCGGCTCTTTCTGAATGGTCTTTCCAGCCCCTAACCGATCGAGGAAGGGCGTGTCGATAGAGTGGGGCTTCGTCTCGCAGCGATCAAGCAGCCCCACATGGTGAATTGATCTGATAGCTCAGGCGAAAGCGACAGCCTTGCGCAGCAGTCCATAGGCTTCGATCACGCTCTGCAACGCGTTTTCGTGGCTGCGGTCGCCGCCATTATGGTCGGGATGATAGCGGCGCAGCAGTTCGGTATAACGCTGGCGCAGGGCCTTGCGATCCGCGTCAATGGGCAGCCCCATGACGGCCATCGCCTTGCGATCCTCATTCGACAGGAATTTGCCGTCCTGCCGCGTCTGGCTGTCGGCGCGGGCCTTGGCCATCCGATCCTTGAACTTCGCGCCGATGGCGTCCAGCGGATCGGAAAAATCGCTCCAGCGTGGGGGCGGGCTGGCCGCGCGGGATGAAAAGGCGCGGGTTTCCCGATCCCATCCGGCATAGGGACGCTGCGCAGCGGCAATTTCATCCGCGCTCATGCCGCTGAAGAAATTATAGCCCTGGTTGAATTCACGCACATGGTCGAGGCACAGCCAGCGCCAGCGCGGCCCTTCATGGCCCGACGCGCCTCCTTCTACCGGTGGCGCGCGAAACTCGCCTGGCTCCTCGCATCCTTTGGCGGCGCAGGGGTGGTCGCTTTCCACCCGGCCATGGAAACGGTTGAAACGTCGGTTCGAAAACGGGTCGCTGGCCACGATTGTCCTGATGCATGGATGAGCAAAACTCCTATATAGGGGCGATGAGCATGCAACTAAAAGGCCCCGTGGCCACACAGATCGAAGCGCGGCTGCGCGCCGCCCTGTCGCCTGAACATCTCGCCGTGATCGACGACAGCGATCGGCACCGCGGTCATGCAGGTCATGACGGTTCGGGTGAAAGTCATTTCACGGTTGAGATCGTGTCGGCCCAATTCTCCGGCCAGAATCGAGTGGCGCGGCAACGCATGGTGAATGCGGCGCTGGCCGAACTGCTGCGTGACAAGGTCCACGCCCTCGCGATCAAGGCGCGCGCGCCCGGCGAGGGGTGAAGCGCGCGGTCGGCATCTGCAACCTTCTCTCCATTGGCCAAAATATCGAACAGGACGCCCCATGATCCCTGACGACATCATCATTCAGACCATCACCCCGACCACGCATGACCTGGGCGACTTTCGCGTCCACCGCTCATTGCCTGCGCGGGACCGGACGATGGTGGGGCCGTTCATTTTCTTCGATCAGGCCGGGCCAGCGCGGATCGGGGCGGGGCAGGGCATCGACGTTCGCCCGCACCCGCACATCAACCTCGCGACCGTGACCTATATGTTCGAGGGCGCGTTCATTCACCGCGATTCGCTGGGCACCGAACAGTTGATTGAGCCGGGCGCCGTCAACCTGATGACGGCGGGCAGCGGCATCGTTCATTCCGAACGGTCGCCCGATGGGGAACGGGCCAAGCTGTCCAAGCTGTCGGCGATCCAGACATGGCTCGCGCTGCCCGACGGGCTGGAGGAGATGCCGCCCGCCTTTGAACATGTGGGCGAAGGCGGCATGCCCATCGTCGATTGCGGCCATGCCCGCGCGCGGGTGATCATGGGGACATTGTGGGGCGAAACGTCCCCGGTGACGACCTATGCGAACACCGTCTATGCCGATATCCAGCTATCCCCCGGCGGCAGGGTCCCCATCGACGCAGAGGCGGAAGAGCGCGCCATCTATGTCGCGGGCGGCGACGCGGCGCTCGACGGCGTGGCGCTTGCGCCCCAGACGCTCTATGTGCTGCGCCCCGGCACGCGCGCCACATTGATGAGCGTCGATGGCGGGCGCGTGATGCTGTGCGGTGGCGAAGCGTTCCGCACGCCGCGCCATGTCTGGTGGAACTTCGTGTCGTCGGATGTCGACCGGCTGTATCAGGCGCGGGAGGATTGGGAGGCGATGCGTTTTCCGCTGATTCCCGGCGACGACCATGAATTCATCCCCATCCCCAAGGGAAGGCCCAAAACCGTCAGCTATCCTTGACGCGCCGGGTGCGTCGGCCTGCGGCTCCGTCGCCTATTGGACAAAGGTCAAGGACAGGTTTTCGGCATTTTTGGGAATGTCGATCCGGCTTTCGTTGATCGACGCTTCCTCACCGGGTTTCAGGCTGTTGCGGTCCGCCTTGGTGGTCCAGCTGAAGACCAGGCGATTTTGCTGGTCGCGCAGTTGCACCAGCACGGGCGGCACGGGCAGAACATCCTTGCCGCTGTTCACGATGCGCGCGCCGAATGCGAAATATTCCTCACCCGTCGGCAATTTGCGGCGCTCGGCAGGCTTGGACAGATAGAATAGCAGATCCGGGTCGCCTTCTTCGGCAACAAAACCCAGATTCACAGCCCAGCTGGGCGTGCCGAAATACCAGAGGCCACCGCCTAACGCTGCCATGGCCAGAAAAAAGGCGACGGCGGCATAGGTCCATAGCTTCAGGCGGTTGCGCCGGGGTCGAGACCTGGCCGGGGGTTGCTCTTCCCGCTGCTGCCCCGCCCGCCCGTAAATATCATCGGTGCGATAGTCATCATCCACCGCCGGAGCGACCGCTGGGGACGGGGACGGGGAC